>CAMBKU010000085.1 GCA_945868305.1 uncultured Lachnospiraceae bacterium
CTTAGCAAAGTCGAGCAAAGCGAAGACTGAGCTTAGTAGGCAAGTACTATGGCGCGCCTCGAAGTTCGAGTGACCTCGTTCGCTAAAAGCTCACTGGGTCATGCTACCCCGTCTATCGCTCTGCACTGCGTTCTTTTTATAAATGTATTGAGGTGAATAGAAAAACATGCTAGAATTATCGAAGGAACAAAAGTGTTACAGGGTGGCTGACCTTCATTCTACATAGAATGGGGGTGGTGCATATGGACAATAGAAATCGTTTTGATTTTAAAGACTTAATGTCTTTTGGTATGTTCATTCTTGCATTGCTGACATTCATTTATATGATTAGTCATTAGTTTTGCATAGAAAAACCACCCTTGATACTTTGGCGAGTGACAGGGTGGAATTTCTACTTCAGTTATTAGGTCAAACCACTTTGTGGGCGGTTGTTCCTTTTCTATAACCAATATAACACTTTTGTTTATGATTGTAAACGAATTTTTCTGACTGCCGGAAGAATAAATTGTAGGGTTACAATTGATGTGACACCCTACCACTATACAAAAACGGTTGAGTCCTATAGAATTTTAATCGCCAAAAGAAAATTCTATTAAAAAAGGAACATCAACCGTCATGAATACAATAACATACTCACAACGATATTTGCCACATGAAATTAATACAAAATTTTACGCAGTCAAACTTTATCGCACCGGAGTTGGCGTCTCCTTTGTTTGCCGCAGATATCATATTTCCAAATCTTCTCTTCTCAGATGGAACAAGAGGTTTGATGGGTCAAAAGATTCTTTAGTTGATAAATCCCATAGACCTCTTTCGAAGCACCCCAATTCTCACACGAAAGAAGAACTGAAATGAATTCAGGATTATCATAGGCGTAATCCTAACATCTCTGTTTGTGAACTCTATGGAAAACTTCGCACCAATAAAGGATATTCCCGACATCCAGGCTCGTTATATCGCGTCTACCGCCGCCTTGGTTATTCCAGCCATGCTCCTTCCACCAAGAAGAAACGTAAGCCGCAACCATATGATACTCCAGCTGAACTTGGCGTAAAATGGCAGATGGATGTTAAATATGTTCCTACTGCCTGTTATTCCGGTTCTGTTCCTCAAAAATACTATCAGTATACGGTCATTGACGAAGCATCCAGAGAGCGTTTCATTTATCCGTATATGGAACAGAGCAGCTATTCAAAACTTGCAAAGGAAGGCAAGGAAGAAGGATTTAATTTTTTATACGAGGAGACCTAGTTCTTTTTACAGAATTTGCATTTGCACAAGTTGACTAATTGTGAAAGTATTGCAATGACAATACACACGCTGGAAAATATGGCATGAAAAGATATATCGCTTCCTTCGTGTGTAGCAACCCATACACCACAGAGTAATGTGCAGGAAAGTAAAATAATTGATAAAATACTAAGGATTTTTACAAATAAATGTTTCATTCTTTTTTTCCTCCAAATTTTTAAATTTTAACCATATACAAAATAATTGTGACAAAGCATACTAAAAGTGTTGCTATGGATAAAGCAGCGTGAAAATGAACATCATTTCCGTCTGGCTTGGATTTCATCCAGAATCCGCACAGTAGCGCACATGCAATTAAAACAACAGAAATAAATCCGAGTATTTTCATCTTAGTTCTCACCTTCTTTCACTGTGTAAGGATACTTAAGTCTCGCGATTTGATTGAGAGTAACACCAACACAAAGCATAATAACCAAAAGCCAAAAGCCCATTTTAGAATAAATCTTATTGCCAAATACTAACCCAATGGGAGATTGTACAAAAAGAATTAATGCAATCATGTTAAGCAATTTGTTTTTTTGATAATTTTCAATAGGTTCTACACTTTTGGCTGGAAACTTCAAACGTATTAGTTGGTCTAAAACTAATCCAATCGTCAAAAGTAAAAACATTGCTAATATGCCGTATCCCTTATAGTACCAGTCTGTAATAATTAAAAGAGGAATTGCTGCAACAAAAGCAATTATTGAAAGGACTTTCAAATTATTTTTCATCTGTTTCATCTCCTAACATTAAATCAAGTTGGCTGTCTATGAATTGTTTCAGTTCCGTTTGCTCTTGCAGATTTATGCCGGAATACAAACAAAAATCTTTTGTTCTGTAAAAAGCAATCTGCATAAATGCTACAATCTCATAAGCTATCATTTTACAAAATTGTTCGTCCTTGCGTTTTTGAAAATGCGCTTTGATATAAGGAAGTATTCCATATGGTATTTCAATCGGTGCATTTAGTAAGGTATAGGGAACCGATAGTCTTGTTATGCTGTTATATCGAATCGTTACTTCCGATACATGGTAAAGAAGCATTTTAAGTTTTTCTTTCGGAGTAAGATTGTCTTTTCCATCGAAAGAAAATTGTTCAAACTCACAAGCTATAATTTCGTCAATGGATTTTTTCAACAGTTCATCTTTTGAGCCAAAACAATAATTTATCATAGCTAAATTCACATTTGCCTTGCTTGCTATCTGTCTTGCTGTAATTTTTTCAGGATTTTGAACAGTTAAAAGTAACTCCTTCGTTGCATGTATTAGTTGATTTCTCGTGTCATCACTTTGCATAAATGCCCTCCTATATAATTAAACATGTTTAATACATGTTTATTATAGGGTTGTATTTACAAATTGTCAAGAATCAGTTACAAATTATGAAGCATTTCATTCAGTTCACCATGTCAGTTTTATATGGTTTTCTTTCCCTTGTTTTTTCCCTTACCAGAGTTCGTAAAACTCTATGGGAAGATATAACAGTTATTAAATTCCTTAAAATTGGTGAAAACCTAATTCTGATTTTTCGAGATGACGATAGACAGGAAAATTGACATTTAAAGCTAAAGTTTTTTTCTTATTGTCGAGGCGCATCCGCGCCTCGAAGTTCGTGTGACCTCGTTTGCAAAAAAGATTATGTATTCTAAGGTTTTTGGTATGTTTATTCTTCCGGCAGTTCCCATTCTTCGCTCTGTTTTTGATAGGCAGCGGCAGTATCCCGGTACTGCTTTATTTCTTTTCTTGATTTTGCACCGGTATATTGGTCTGCCAGTGCGTTGTAGCAGTCGGAGAGACGCTTTAACGGGAGATTTCCGGAGGTGCGCACGTTTAGGATGCTTTCGGCCTCAAAGGCGGCATTGTAAAACCACATGATGGCTGTATCATACAGCTTCACGGAATAAAAATATTCGCCGATTTCCATACAGGCCTCTGCACTTGGCGTAGTCAGCATATCGTTCAGGCTGAATTTTAAAAGTAGCGGGAAATTGTTGGTGATTCGCGCAATATGGAGGCGTACCAGAGAAGCTTCTTTTGCGAGAGAAGCGTTTTCGGGTTTGTCCGCTGCGGGAGAGGCCAGGAAGGATTCAAATACCGGAGCGGCATCCAAAAAATCAGCATCCGTACCGGAGATAAACAGTTCCTTGGCATACATTCGCTGGATTTTCCGGGACAGTGCGCCGTTTGTCTCAAAGGCCTGTTTAAATATCTCAAAATCCCGTTTCTGGTGTGGAGCAGGGGGCATATGTAAAATCTCGATTTCGCTGTCTAAAACCGTAGGATTAAGCTGCACGGTCTCATGAACCGGATCTACCCAGGTGAAGGAGCGCAGACGTTTATAAAGCTTTGGACGGTATTCTTTCTTGAAATTTAGTACCGTGTTGAAATCCGTCTTTGTCACGTATTTCATCTGGACAATTTCAATTTCCGGTGAAAGTGACTTCTTTAAGCGCAGAAAACGGGCGCGGTTTTCGGTGTCTAAGACTTCGTCGGCATCTGCGGCATAAATATAATCCATGGTCGCCTTGGAAAATGAAAAGTTTCGGGCAGCGGAAAAGTCGGATGCCCAGGTAAAATCATAAATTTTGTCGGTGTATCGTCTGGCAATCTCCTTGGTGTTGTCGGTAGAACCGGTGTCTACAATGATGATTTCATCCATCAAATCACAGATAGAGTCCAGACATCTTGCTAAAACAGCTTCTTCATTTTTCACAATCATGCAAAGGCTGATTGTAATCATGGTATCCCCTCCTTTTTAGAATATTATAGCAAAATCTGCATCTTTTTGAAGCATTTTACTGCAAAAAGTAGTACAATAAAAAACAGGCAGTAAAAGAAGGAAAGGTATCTTGGCTTTTATGAACGAGAAAAAGGATACAATAGAAGGATTTATGAAAAAGACCGTTGTGGTCTGGATCGGTGCATTGCTGTGTTGTGCATTGTGGGGGAGTGCATTTCCCTGTATCAAGATTGGTTATCGAATGTTTTCCATTGCGGCGGAGGATACGGCATCCCAGATATTGTTCGCAGGTATCCGTTTTACGTTTGCAGGGATTCTTACAATATTAATAGGAAGTATTTTAAATCATGGATTTTTGTTGCCGAAGCGGCAATCTCTTGGTAAAATAGTATGGCTTAGTATGCTGCAAACGGTGGCGCAGTATCTGTTCTTTTACATCGGACTGGCGCATACCACCGGGGTCAAGTCGTCTATTATTGAAGCTGTAAATGTATTTGTCGCGATTTTAGTGGCAAGCCTTCTTTTTCATCAGGAAAAACTGACGGCGGAAAAGATGATTGGCTGCGTCATCGGATTTATTGGCGTAGTGCTGGTAAATCTGACGAAAGGCGGGATGGACGCAGGATTTTCACTGGTTGGAGAGGGATTTATTTTCATCTCAACGATTGCCTATGCGTTTTCTTCTGTGTTTTTGAAACGATATTCCAAATCGGAAAACCCAGTGGTGTTAAGTGGGTATCAGTTTGTCATCGGCGGCTTGATTATGAGCCTGTGTGGATGGATTATGGGTGGAAAGGTGACGGGATTTTGTGCATCATCTGTTGCAATGCTGTTTTATCTGGCGCTTATTTCTGCAGTTGCCTACAGTCTTTGGGGAATTTTGTTAAAGTATAATCCGGTTTCAAGAGTGGCAGTGTTCGGCTTTATGAATCCGGTCTTTGGCGTAGTTTTGTCTGCTTTGCTTTTGGAAGGGGAGAAACAGACGGTTGGGTTAAAGAGTGCCGCAGCGCTCGTGCTCGTATGCGCGGGTATTTATATCGTAAATCGGGAGAAGCCGGAAAAAACGGCGGATGCCGGGGAAAGAAAGGAATAATATGAGAGCAGTTGTTACCTTAAAAAAGGGCGAAGGAAGAACGATAAAATCCGGTGGTTTGTGGATTTTTGATAATGAGATAGATTCGGTGATGGGAAGCTTTACAGATGGTGATCTGGTGGAAGTACATGATTTTGACGGTTATCCCATGGGAATTGGATTTATTAACCGAAATTCCAAAATCCGGGTGAGGATGCTGACCCGTGATGTGAAAAAAGAGATTAATGAAGATTTTTTCCGGATGCGGATAAAAAATGCTTGGGAGTATCGGAAGAAAACGGTGGATACATCAAGTTGCCGCCTGGTGTTCGGGGATGCGGATTTCCTGCCGGGACTTGTGATTGACAAGTTTTCGGATGTTATTGTGGTGCAGTCTCTGGCATTGGGTATTGACCGCTATAAAGAATTGATTGTAAAATTGGTAAGGGAGACGCTTGCGGAGGATGGAATTGGGATTCGCGGCGTTTATGAGCGAAGTGATGCCAAAGAGCGGGAAAAAGAAGGCATGGAGCGCGTAAAGGGCTTTCTTTCAGAGCCTTTTGACACTAACGTGGAAATCATAGAAAACGGTGTTAAATATATCGTGGATGTAAAGGACGGGCAGAAGACCGGATTTTTCCTGGATCAGAAGTACAACCGTCTTGCCATTCAAAGGCTGTGTAAGGATGCGAAGGTTTTAGACTGCTTTACCCATACAGGATCTTTTGCGTTAAATGCAGGGATTGCCGGAGCAAAGAGCGTGCTTGGTGTGGATGCTTCAGAACTTGCGGTGCGTCAGGCGACAGAGAATGCGGCATTAAACGGTCTGGAATCTACAGTGCATTTTGTCTGCCGTGATGTTTTTGAACTGCTTCCCGAACTGGAAAAATCCGGGGAGAAATTTGACGTGGTCATTTTAGACCCTCCGGCATTCACAAAATCACGAAGCTCAGTAAAAAATGCGACCAAGGGCTATCGGGAGATTAATTTAAGAGGTATGAAGCTCGTAAAGAACGGAGGTTATCTTGCCACATGTTCCTGTTCCCATTTTATGACTTATGAGCTTTTTACAAAGACCATCAATCAGGCGGCGCACAATGTCCATAAAAGGCTGCGTCAGGTAGAATTCCGCACTCAGGCGCCGGATCATCCGATCCTCTGGGCGGCGGACGAATCGTATTATCTGAAGTTTTATATTTTTCAGGTGTGCGATGAATTTTGATTAGAAAAAACATAAGAGAAATATAATAAGAAAAAATTCCAACAAGGGGGTAATGTCATGCTGAAAGTATATAAAACAGAGGAACAGATTATAGAAGAACGTGAACAGCTTGAAGAAGGTGTCTGGGTTGAGATGACAAGCCCCTCGATGGAGGAATGTCAAAGAATAGCGGAATATTTTGATATTGATATTGCAGATATCCGGGCTGCGCTCGATGATGAGGAGAGTTCCCGTATTGAATTAGAGGACGGGTATACTTTGATTTTGGTGGATATTCCGTCTATTGAAATAAACCATGATGTGGAGACTTATATTACAATACCGCTTGGTATTCTGCTGACTCAGGGAGCAATTATCACGGTCTGCACCGAGGAAACTCCGGTTTTGCAGCATTTTGTAAAAAGAAGGGTGCGGGATTTCAGTACCAAGAAAAAGATGCGCTTTGTATATCAGATTCTGTTTCAAACAGCATCACTTTATCAGAGTGATCTGCGTATCATCGACAAGAAACGCACAGCAATCGAGGAAAGAGTAGGAGAAAACACCGAGGATGAGGATTTAATCGATTTGCACAGCTTAGAATCCACGTTAGTATACTTTGCGACATCTCTGCGTGCCAACGGAGTAGTGTTAGACCGTCTTTCCCGTTATACCAGATTGAAACAGTACCCGGAGGATCAGGAGCTGCTTGGTGATGTGATTGTAGAGAATAAGCAGGCTATCGAGATGACATCCATTTACCGTGACATCATAAACGGTACCCGAGAGTTGTTGTCATCTATTTTGGATAACCGGTTGAATAACGTTATGAAATACCTGACATCAATCACCCTTGTCATGGCTATTCCGACAGTCATTTCCGGTTTGTATGGTATGAATGTGAATGAAAAGTGGATGCCGTTTGCCAATACGACGAACGGGTTCGGAATCATATGCCTGATTACGCTGATTATATGTCTGATTACATTATTAATTTTAAGAAAGAAGAAAATGTTATAAATGAAAGAAGATAGAAAGAAAAGTCAAAAAGACGGCTGCCCGCTGGCAAAAAAATGCGGCGGTTGCGAATATCAGGGTGTTTCTTATGAGAAACAGCTTGAAAAAAAACAGCAGGAAGTAAAAAAATGGATGGGAAGCTACTGTAAGGTGCTTCCCATTGTCGGTATGGAGCAGCCGTATCATTACCGGAATAAGGTGCATGCGGTGTTCGACCGCTTGAAAAACGGCACGGTTGTTTCCGGAATTTATCAGGAAGGAACGCACAACGTAGTCAACGTGGATTCCTGCCTGATTGAGGATGAACTTTCGGATGAAATCATCTGCGACATCCGGGGAATGTTAAAATCCTTTAAAATTAAGACTTATGATGAAGATACGGGCTATGGTCTGCTCCGTCATGTGCTGATTCGCCGGGGATTTACCACGGGACAGGTCATGGTGGTTTTGGTTTTGAGTTCGCCGATTCTGCCATCCAAAAACAATTTTGTGAAGGCACTGCGGAAGCTGCACCCGGAGATTTCTACGGTGGTCTTAAACGTCAACGACAAAAAGACCAGCATGGTACTTGGCGAGAGGAACATCACACTTTACGGAAAAGGCTATATTGAGGATGAACTGTGCGGACTTACCTTCCGTATTTCTCCATCCTCTTTCTATCAGGTCAATCCGGTGCAGACGGAAAAACTCTATGAGGCTGCGGTGCATTACGCCCATCTGACCGGAAAAGAGCGCGTCTTCGACGCTTACTGTGGAATCGGAACCATTGGCATGGTTGCAGCGAAAAATGCAAGAGAGGTCATTGGTGTGGAGTTGAATAAGGATGCGGTACGCGATGCCATCACAAATGCGAAGCGAAACAACATGAAGAATATCCGTTTTTACAATGATGATGCCGGAGAATTCATGGTGGAAATGGCAGCCAAAAAAGAAAAAGTGGATGTGCTTTTTATGGACCCGCCGCGCTCCGGCAGCAATGAGGCGTTCCTATCCTCCGCAGTCAAACTTTCTCCGGAGCGAATCGTTTACGTTTCCTGCAACCCGGAAACGCTGGCAAGGGATGTGAAATATTTAACGAAGCATGGGTATGAGGCGAAGGAGTGCAGACCGTATGATATGTTTCCGTTTACGGGGCATGTGGAAAGTGCGGTCCTGTTGCAAAGGAGAGGTGCTACCCCGGCACATTGAAGGAAGGGTAGAACAAAAAAAGAAATATAAGAATTATACAAATAGGACTCTGAAGAGGTATTTTATGTCTGAATTGTGGGATGCATATGACAATAACTTCAATAGAATTAATGGTATTACTCTGGTTAGGGGTGAGGCTCTTCCAGATGGTATATATCATTTGGTTTGTGAAATAATAGTAAAGCATATTGATGGTACATATTTACTTATGCAAAGAGATTTTCGGAAACAATATGGAGGTATGTGGGAAGTGACAGCGGGTGGTTCGGCATTGAAGGGAGAAAGTCCCTTGATGGGAGCAATCCGGGAATTAAAAGAAGAAACAGGATTAGTGGCTAAAAATATAAAAGAAATAAAGAGAATAGTACATGATGTTCATCATTCTCTCTATGTTGAATATTTGTGTGTTACAGATTGTGAGAAGAATTCAATTATTCTGCAAGAAGGTGAAACAATTGATTACAAATGGATAGATAGAAATATTTTGTTGGAAATGAGTGAGAATGAAATAGCGTCTGAGAGAGCTATGAAACTAATCAAAGAATTTGATATATAAATTCCGGGTTGTCGAGTCGTAAAACAAGGAGGTATAAAGCTTTAAAAACATTCCCCAAAATGAAAATATTATACAAGCCTTTTTTCTACTGATATAGTAAAATGGTTGCTGTATATAAGGAGGGGATACAATGAAAAAAGAAGTGAGAACGGTTTGCTATGATGAAGATTTGCGGATAGAAGCATATCGTTTGGAAGGAATTGTACAGCCTTTCCCAAATCACTTTCACGAGTATTATGTCATTGGTTTTATTGAGAAT
>CAMBKU010000086.1 GCA_945868305.1 uncultured Lachnospiraceae bacterium
CGAAATTATTGGCGAAAGAAGCTAATGTGTACCCATATAAGATAATGCTCAACTTAAACACTGTTTGATTGGTATCTATAAAGCTACTTATCTCATGTTATACAGGCATCAAATTTATGATATAATAAAAGACAAAATGGTAGTTATGGGGGTATTTATGATTCAAACAGAACGATTGAAGATTTATGCTGCATCCAATGGTGAGATGAAAAAATTTATTGAAGCACAATGCGTTGATGCATTAAAGGAAGCCTATACAGAAATGGTGTGCGGATGTATCAAGCACCCGGAACAGAGGGTATGGTATGCGATTTGGATGATTGAATTAAAAAACGGAACGCATATCGGTGAACTATGTTTTAAGGGACTGGGCGCAGATGGGATGGTCGAAATCGGTTATGGTGTTTCGGAAGAATATGAGGGAAAAGGTTATGCCACAGAAGCAGTTTCTGCTGTGGTACGCTGGGCAATTGATCAGCCAGGAGTTGCCCGTATCGAAGCGGAGACGGAAGCTGAAAATATTGCGTCTCAGAGAGTCCTTGAAAAATGTGGCTTTATTGCCACTGGATCTATTGGAGAAGAAGGACCTCGTTTTGTCTGGAATCCCTTGATGTCGTAGGAGGAAGAGCTATGAAATTTATGCAAAAACTGGGGAAATCTTTAATGTTGCCAGTAGCTTGTCTGCCTATCTGTGGCTTGCTTATGGGTATAGGCTATGCGCTCTGCCCATCAGCCATGCAGGGTGGTGATGTGGCGAAGGGGTTAGAGTTACTGGGGCTATTTCTGGTAAAGGCAGGTGCTGCCTTAATTGATAATATGGCAATTTTATTTGTCATTGGCGTCGGGGTTGGTATGTCTGAGGATAATGACGGTACCGGTGGTGTGGCGGCGCTGGCATCCTGGTTAATCATGACAACTTTACTGAGTACAGGATTTGTCACAACGATTATGCCTGATATTGCAAAGAACGAGAATGCCATTCTTGCCTTTGATAAAATTGCCAACCCGTTTGTCGGTATTCTTGCTGGCGTGATTGGTTCTGCCTGCTACAACAGGTTTAAGTCCACCAAATTACCGGACTGGCTGTCATTTTTCAGTGGCAAGCGCTGTGTGGCAATTGTTGCGGGTGTGGTTTCTGTAATTGTGTCGGCAGTTCTTTTGTTTGTATGGCCGGCTATTTTTGGCGGGTTAATTTCTTTTGGAAGGATGATTGCGGGAATGGGCGCAGTTGGTGCAGGTATTTATGCGTTTTTAAACCGTTTATTGATTCCAACAGGTCTGCATCATGCATTAAACAATGTATTCTGGTTTGACACAATCGGACTTGGTGATCTTGGACATTTCTGGGCTGGTGAAACTTCGGCGGATGTCACATGGGATCTTGGCATGTATATGTCAGGTTTCTTCCCATGTATGATGTTTGGGGTTCCCGGGGCAGCAGTGGCAATGATTCAGAGTGCAAAAACGAAAAAGAAAAAAGCGACCATTGGTCTTGTGGCATCCGCGGCTTTTTGTTCTTTTGTTTGCGGCGTCACGGAACCATTTGAGTTTGGATTTATGTTCCTTGCTCCGGCGCTTTACGTCATCTATGCAGCATTATATGGTATTTTTACAATAATCACCGTATTAGTTGGTTTTCGTGCTGGATTCTGTTTTTCGGCAGGAGCAACGGACCTTGTATTCTCGGCTTCGCTTCCGGCAGCGAAAAATACATGGATGATCATTCCTCTTGGAATTGCAGCATTTGTTGTATTCTATCTGGTGTTCCGTTTCGCAATTGTCAAGTTTGATTTAAAGACTCCGGGCAGAGAAGATGCAGACGAAGAAGGAGAGAAGAAGATCGTGCTGTCAAACAATAATTATACCGAAATGGCTTCTATTATATTGGAAGGTATTGGCGGCAAAGAGAATGTTACCAGTATTGATAACTGTGTAACAAGACTCCGTCTCGAGATTAAGGATTACACGTTAGTGGATGAGAAGAAGATTAAGTCAGCCGGTGCAGCCGGTGTCATCAGACCGGGCAAGAATTCTGTACAGGTAGTTGTCGGTACTAAGGTTCAATTTGTGGCGGATGAGTTTAAAAAGCTTTGTAGGTAACTGTTTGGAGACGAAGCAGGAATCGCAAAGTTTCGTTGACGCTCCCCGTTCCGGTTGCTATAATAACTGCATAGAACGAAGGAGAGAAAACAATGGCATTTGCACATTTACACGTCCATACGGAGTACAGTCTTTTGGACGGTTCCAATAAGATAAAAGAGTACGTTGCAAGAGTGAAAGAGCTTGGCATGACGGCGGCAGCAATCACGGATCATGGCGTTATGTACGGCGTGATTGATTTTTATAAAGAAGCACTTGCGGCGGGTATCAATCCCGTCCTTGGCTGTGAGGTTTATGTTGCACCCAATTCCAGATTTGACCGGGAAAAAGTGAACGGGGAGGACAGGTATTATCATCTGGTGCTCCTTGCGGAAAACAATACGGGTTACAGCAATCTGATGAAAATTGTTTCCAAGGGATTTGTAGACGGTTATTATTACAAGCCCAGAGTGGATATGGAGGTACTAAACACCTACCATGAGGGCATTATCGCTTTAAGTGCCTGCCTTGCAGGAGAAGTGCAGCGTTATCTGACGCGTGGGATGTATGATGAGGCAAAAAAAGTTGCGGAGAGGTACGAAAACTGTTTTGGTAAGGGAAATTTTTTCCTGGAGTTACAGGATCACGGCATCCCGGAGCAGCGCTTGGTCAATCAGCAGCTTTTGCGATTGAGTCAGGACACAGGCATTGAGTTAGTGGCAACTAATGACGTGCATTATACCTATGCGGAGGATGCGGAGGCACACGACATCCTTTTGTGTATCCAGACCGGAAAGAAGCTGGCGGATGAGGACCGTATGCGCTATGAAGGCGGACAGTATTATGTGAAATCTGAGGCAGAAATGAAGGAAGTGTTTCCTTATGCGCTGCAGGCTTTGGAAAATACCCAGAAAATCGCGGATCGTTGTCATGTGGAGATTGAATTTGGAAAGACAAAGCTACCACATTTTGATGTACCGGAGGGTTACACGACCTGGACATATTTAAATAAGCTCTGTTATGAGGGATTGGAAGAAAAATATCCGGCAGAGCAGGCAAAGGAGCTTCGCCCACGTTTGGAGTATGAGCTTTCCGTCATTAAGGAAATGGGCTACATCGAATATTTCCTGATTGTATGGGATTATATCAATTTTGCCAGAACTCACGGTATTCCGGTGGGACCGGGGCGAGGAAGTGCGGCAGGAAGTCTGGTTTCCTATACGACGGGAATTACCAATATAGACCCCGTGCGTTATGGTTTAATTTTTGAGCGTTTCTTAAACCCGGAGCGTGTATCCATGCCCGATATTGACGTGGATTTTTGCTATAACCGCAGGCAGGAAGTCATTGACTACGTTGTGGAAAAATACGGCAAGGACTGTGTGACTCAGATTGTAACCTTCGGTACGTTAGCGGCCCGGGGTGTAATTCGGGATGTGGGCCGTGTCATGGATTTGCCCTATGCCTATGTAGATAATATTGCAAAAAGCATACCGAATGAACTTGGTATTACGATTGACAAAGCTTTAACAAAGAATCCGGAACTTCGCGGTATGTACGAAAAAGATGAGCAGGTAAAAAAGCTGATCGATATGTCAAAGCGGTTGGAGGGGCTTCCAAGACATACCTCCATGCATGCTGCCGGAGTCGTGATCAGTGAAAAACCGATGGATGAATATGTACCGCTTTCCCGCGGTTCTGACGGTATGATTACGACGCAGTTTACCATGACGACCATTGAGGAACTGGGGCTTTTAAAGATGGATTTTCTGGGACTTCGCACGCTGACGGTAATTGACGATGCAGTGAAAATGGTAGAAAAGAGCAAGGGAGTAAAAATCGACATTGATCATATTGATTATGATGACAAGGCGGTTTTGGATTCGCTTGGTACCGGAAAAACAGAGGGTGTGTTCCAGTTAGAAAGTACCGGAATGAAAAATTTCATGAAGGAGTTAAAACCCCAGAGCTTAGAGGATGTAATCGCAGGAATTTCGTTGTATCGTCCGGGGCCGATGGACTTTATCCCGGCATATATCAAGGGAAAAAACAATGCAGCATCGATTACCTATGACTGTCCGCAGCTTGAACCAATTCTGGCACCGACCTACGGTTGTATCGTTTATCAGGAGCAGGTTATGCAGATTGTCCGTGACCTTGCGGGCTATACCTGGGGACGAAGCGATTTGGTACGCCGTGCCATGTCCAAGAAAAAGACCAAAGTCATGGAGGAGGAACGAAAGAATTTCGTATACGGAAATAAAGAAGAAGGTGTTCCGGGCTGTGTGGCAAACGGTATTGACGAAAAGGTGGCAAACAAGATTTACGATGAGATGATTGATTTCGCAAAGTATGCTTTCAATAAATCCCATGCGGCGGCTTATGCAGTGGTTTCTTACCAGACGGCATATTTGAAATATTATTATCCGGTAGAATTTATGGCGGCGCTTATGACGTCGGTTTTGGACAATTCGTCGAAGGTTTCCGAATATATATTAACCTGTCGCAGAATGGGCATCGAAATCCTGCCGCCGGATATCAATGAGGGAGAGAGCGGTTTTTCCGTTTCCGGGAATTCCATTCGCTACGGACTTTCTGCGATAAAAAGCGTGGGACGTCCGGTAATTGATAAGATTATCGAGGAGCGAAAGGAGCGCGGACCGTTTACGACATTAAGTGACTTCATTACCCGGATGGCGGGCGGAGATGTAAATAAGCGAAGCATCGAAAACTTTATCAAGGCTGGAGCGCTGGACTGCTTAGAGGGGACGCGAAAACAGCTTTTGATGGTATATTCGTCGGTATTGGATTCGGTAAACCAGGAAAAGAAAACTTCAATGGCTGGGCAGATGACGCTATTTGATCTGGCGCCTGAGGAAGATAAGGCAGATTTTGAATTAAAATTGCCGGATGTGGGAGAATATCCAAAAGAGGAACTGCTCGGATTTGAAAAAGAAGTTCTGGGCGTTTATATCAGCGGACATCCACTGGAGTCATACGAGGAAAAATGGCGGAAAAACATATCAGCGGTCACAGCTGATTTCCTGCTCGACGAAGAGACAGGGGAGACCAAGATCAAAGATGGCGAAAAAGTAGTGATTGGCGGTATGGTTACCGGAAAGACCATCAAATACACAAAGACCAATCAGGTCATGGCATTTTTCACCATTGAAGATTTGGTGGGAACCGTAGAGGTTATTATTTTCCCGAGGGATTATGAAAAATATCATGCATATCTGGAAGAAGACGCAAAGATTTTTGTCAGAGGACGTGCGAATATCGAAGAAGAAAAAAACGGTAAGCTTATCTGCGAAAAGATTTACGGCTTTGAGGATAATAAAAAAGAGTTATGGCTGCAGTTTGCCGATATGGCAGCTTATCAAAAGAAAGAGCAAGATCTTTTCTCCATCCTGCAGAATTCGGATGGAAATGATGATGTAGTTATCTATCTTGCGGCAGAAAAACAGATGAAAAAACTGCCGAAAAGCCGCAGTATCCGGGTGGAGCAGGGACTTATGGCAGGTTTGCAGGAATTCCTGGGCGAAAATAATGTAAAAGTTGTTGAAAAGTGTATTGAAAACCGATAGAAAAACGTCTAAAATAGAATTAAATTGGTAGAGAATGCATAAAAATATATTTTTTATACAGGAGGGTTCAAAAATGGCAAAAGAGATGAAAACAATCGGCGTATTGACCAGTGGCGGAGATGCACCTGGAATGAACGCGGCAATTCGTGCTGTTGTTCGTGAGGCGCTGGCAAAGGGACTGAAGGTAAAAGGAATCAAGAGAGGTTATGCAGGACTGCTTCAGGAAGAAATTGTAGATATGGATGCAAGAAGCGTATCAGACATTATTCAGCGAGGCGGTACGATTTTGCAGACGGCACGCTGTATGGAATTTACCACACCGGAAGGTCAGAAGAAGGGTGCAGAAATTTGTAAAAAGCATGGTATCGACGGTGTTATTGTCATCGGCGGTGACGGATCTTTCCAGGGGGCGCAGAAGCTGGCAGCACTCGGTATCAATACCATTGGTCTGCCGGGAACAATCGACCTTGACATTGCCTGTACCGACTATACAATCGGATTTGATACGGCAGTAAATACTGCAATGGAAGCAATTGATAAAGTACGTGATACTTCAACTTCCCATGAGAGATGTTCTATTATTGAGGTTATGGGACGTGGTGCAGGATATATTGCTTTGTGGTGCGGTATCGCAAATGGTGCAGAGGATATTCTGCTTCCGGAAAAATATGATTATGATGAGCAGAAGCTTGTAAATAATATCATTGAGTGCAGAAAGCGCGGCAAGCAGCATCATATTATTATCAATGCTGAGGGAATCGGACATTCCACCAGCATGGCAAAGAGAATCGAAGCTGCTACTGGAATCGAGACAAGAGCTACCATCCTTGGACATATGCAGCGAGGCGGAAGCCCAACCTGTAAAGACCGTGTTTATGCGTCTACGATGGGATGCTATGCAGTGGATTTACTGTGTGAAGGTAAATCAAACCGCGTAGTGGCATATCGTAATGGTGATTTTGTTGATTACGATATTGATGAGGCACTTGCAATGCAGAAGTCCATTCCGGAATATCAGTATGAAATCTGCCGCAATCTGGCAATCTAGGATTTTTAGTTTGAAGAAATAGAGAAAACAGACAGGAAAATGCAGGATTCCATCTCGCGGAGTCAGTTGCATTTTCCTGTTTTTGTGTTTTCCAGGGAGATTTATATGATTACAAGTACAGCAAATAAACAGGTGAAAGAATTGGCACAGCTCATAAAAAAAGCAAAGGCAAGAAAAGAGCAGAAGGTGTTTGTGGTAGAGGGAATCCGTATGTTTTTGGAGGCTCCAAAAGAGTGGGTGCAGGCAGTTTATGCGTCGGAGAGTTTCTTAAAGGAAGCGGCGCATCGGGAATGTCTGGCAGGATATGCTTATGAGGAATTATCGGACAGTGTCTTTGCATCTGTCAGTGATACCAAGACACCCCAGGGAATCCTGTGTGTGGTGCGTATGCCGGAATATAAAAAGGAAGAACTGTTTTCCAGGGAAAATGGGCTGTATCTTGTACTTGAGAGTATACAAGATCCGGGAAACCTGGGGACGATGTTTCGTACCGGGGAGGGAGCCGGAATTTCCGGTGTTATTTTAAATCGTACTACGGTGGATTTATTTAATCCAAAGACGATACGCTCCACGATGGGCAGCATTTACCGTGTGCCGTTTTATATTGCGGATAATTTTGCAGAGACAATCCGGGATATGAAGCAAAAAGGAATAAGAACCTATGCGGCGCATTTAGAAGGTAAGAAATCCTATGACGGCTTTGATTACCGGGGGAGTTCCGCTTTCCTTATCGGAAATGAGGGAAATGGACTCAGCGACGAAATAGCATCGCTTGCAGATACCTACATTCGGATTCCGATGGCAGGACAGGTGGAATCTTTAAATGCCGCGATGGCTTCCGGTATTTTGATGTACGAAGCGGCAAGGCAGCGGCGTGGTAGCTGCGAAGCGATATAGTAAGAAAGGAAAAACGAAATGTTCCGTTTATGGGCAAAAGAATTTAAGGATAATCACATGTTAAGGGATACCGTCATCTGCGATGACACGGATGATACCAGAACGCACAAGATATTTCATGCGTTGGATGAGGTGTGCTATGAGTTTGACCTTGGCAAGCCAATCTGGTTAAACAAAACCATTGAGGAATTTAAGCGGCATGCAAAGACCAGATTTTATCAGGATAATTTTGTAGAGGAAATTGAGTTTGATTATCTTGAGATTCATGTAATAGAAGAAGATTAGTGCAGACTTTAAGAAAAAAATATGGTATAATAAATAGTAAGCCATTGAGATGGAATTTAATGGAAAGAAGGGAACTGTAATGGATATGCCGGACAAGCTGAATGAGGGGATTGACAGTTGGAACACGGTTATGCTTTTGTATAATTCAGCCCTGAAGGAAGTCGGTACAAAAATGGAGATTTTGAACGACGAATTTCAGCATGTGCATCAGTATAATCCGATTGAATATATCAAATCAAGAATCAAGACACCGGAAAGCATTGTAAAAAAGTTGCGGCGGAATGGCTATGAGAGTACCATTGAAAACATGGTGAATCATGTGAATGATATTGCAGGCATCCGTATTGTCTGTTCTTTTACCTCAGATATATATCGTATGGCAGAGATGATTGGAAAACAGAACGATCTTACGGTGGTCTGGGTGAAGGATTATATCAAAAATCCCAAAGAAAGTGGTTATAAAAGCTATCATATGCTGGTGACAGTTCCGATTTTTTTATCTGACCGTGTGGTAGATACCAAGGTCGAGATTCAGATACGGACGATTGCCATGGATTTCTGGGCGAGTCTGGAGCATAAGATTTATTATAAATTTGAAGGAAATGCGCCGGATTACATCAGCAGGGATTTGCAGGAATGTGCGGAAATCGTATCCATGCTGGATGCGAAGATGCTTTCTTTAAATAAGGCAATTTTAGAGGCAAAAGAGGCTGGCGAAGAAGAAAAGGATAAATAGTAAAAGAAGCGTCCGTTTCCGGAGAGGAAACAGGACGCTTTTTCGATACTTAATTTCATTAACATTCTTCCGGTTCCGGATATTCTACGCCGAAAGTTTCGACCGTTACCTTTTTCATGACCTGAGGAGTCATCGGACGGTCATTATAATCTACCGGAGTTTCTGCAATGCGGTTTACCACATCCATGCCTTCTGTAATCTTACCAAAAGCAGCGTAAGCGCCGTCTAAGTGAGGTGCATTTTTGTGCATGATAAAGAACTGGGAACCGGCAGAATCCGGGTCCATTGCTCTTGCCATGGATAAAACGCCTTCGGTGTGCTTTAATTCATTATCAAAACCATTCTGTGCAAATTCACCATAGATACCGTAGCCAGGGCCGCCCATGCCAGTACCTTCCGGGTCGCCGCCCTGAATCATGAAGCCTTCAATGACGCGGTGAAAGATTAGCCCATCATAAAAGCCCTTTTTAACCAGGCTGATAAAGTTGTTTACTGTGTTTGGGGCAATTTCCGGATATAACTCCGCCTTCATAATGTCCCCGTCTTCCATTTCAAAAGTGATGATTGGGTTTTGTGCCATTTTATTTTCCTTCTTTCTTTTCGTATTCATAGGATTCATTTTAGCGAAAAAGTACAGGTTAGTAAAGGGGAAATTAAGTCTTATTGCAAAGTTGGGAAAAAGGAAATATAATAAA
>CAMBKU010000087.1 GCA_945868305.1 uncultured Lachnospiraceae bacterium
CTGCGACCTCCTGGTCCCAAACCAGGCGCTCTAGCCAAGCTGAGCCACACCCCGTCACACAATGTAAACGTCTTTTTTTACTATTTCCAAGCGCCTCTTGCCGTGACGCAAGACATATTATATCGCAGCCACAAAAAGTTGTCAACACCCTTTTTCACTTTTTTTTAAAAAATGAATCGAAAAATGTGCATTTCCTTTTTTATCAATTTCCATTAATATATAAGACGGCTGGTGTCCTTCCTGTCTGGGATGCGACAAACTTCCCGGATTCAACGCAATAATATCGTCATCATAATCAATAACAGGAACATGCGTATGGCCGAACATGACGATATCTGCCCCCTTCGCCTTTGCAACACTCTTAATATCCGCCATTCCGGAATTGACATAATAATAATGCCCGTGAGTGAGAAAAATCTTATAATTTCCCACAAGAATCATTTTTTCCCGGTCAAGCCTGGAAAAAAAATCGTTATTTCCGGCAACGATTTCTATCGGACATCCTGCCAGTTCTGCAATATAATCCTCGCACCCCTCCGCGTCCCCCAAATGAATCAAAAGATCAATCGGCTGCACACGTTCCATCACGGTCTCAAGATTTTTATGTTTTCTGTGCGTATCACTTACAATCAGTACCTTCATACTCTGCTTCCTTTTTCAGAATATCTCTCATAGCACGCAGTGCCTTTCCCCTGTGGCTCAATTCGTTCTTTTTTTCACTGGGAAGCTCCGCTGTGGAACACCCATATTCCTCTACATAGAAAATCGGATCATATCCGAAACCATTCTTCCCTGCTGGCTTTTCACCTATATATCCCTCTATCGTTTCCCTGACAACAAACTCTCTTTGCCCCGGCAGCACTGCTGCAATAGCGCAGACAAAGCGTGCCGTCCGCAGCTCCTTTTTTACCCCCGCAAGGCGATCCAAAAGGGCCTGATTCTTGACTTCATAAGAGGTATCCTCTCCCATATAGCGCGCCGAATAAATTCCCGGCTCCTTATTCAGATAATCGATTTCTAGACCGGAATCATCTGCCAGTACAATATCATCGGTAAACGCTGCAACTGCCCGCGCCTTGATTAGCGCATTTTCCTCAAAAGTCTTTCCGTTTTCAATAATATCCGTCGAAATACCGGCTTCTTTCATGGAAAGTATGTCCATCCCTAAATCTGCCAAAATCTCCCGTATCTCTTTCATCTTATTTGCATTTCCGGTTGCAAAAATTATTCTGTCTGCCATTTTCCTCTTTCCTTTCCTTAAAAGCCTTCCTGAAACGCCCGCATGATTGCATTGTAAATTCCCTGCGCTGTCTTTCTCTGATAATCCGTCGACGAAAGATTTTCAAGCTCTGTAGGATTTGTCATAAATCCCACCTCTATCAACGCCACCGGCACCTCACTATTGCGGATAATGTAAATTTCATTCCCGTTAATTATTCCCCGGTTTCTACTGCCTAAAATTGCAGAAACCTCATCTACACAAATTTGCGCAAGTTCCTTCGTCCCGTGTCCGGTATCCTCCTTTAATTCATCATACATAACTGCTGTTCCATTGATACTTGAAGTCTTTCCACTCACCGTAGAATTGTTATGTACACTGATAAACAAATCTGCCTCCGCTTTATTTGCCAGTCCCACTCTTTCTTCAAAGGAAGGATTCGTGTCGTCCACTCTGGTATAATATACCCCAATATTATTGTCCGGATTCTCCTCAAAAATTTGTTTTAACTGTAGCACAATCGCAAGATCAATATCTTTTTCATAATGTCCCTTGATAAACGCCCCCGGCATATTACCCCCATGCCCTGCATCAATAACCACAACCTTATCATAAATATCATGTGGAGAGATAAAATCCATATAAAGATATCCCTCCTCGAAGGTCGGCTGCACCTCAAGTACTTTATCCAGCGTGATTTCTATTACACCCTGTCCCCTCTCACTTTCAAAAGTGAGATTATCAATGTTATTACTCCGCCCGATAATTGGATAATGATATAAATAATCCTCATCCGCACCGGGAAACAGAATATCCACCGTCTGCGTAACATACTGATTCATGATAGTCACATCGCTCTCAGTCACGCCTTCCGGCAGTGCAATGCGAAGCTGCTGCGGAAAAGTAATTTCTTCTTCCACTGCTGCCTGCTCCCCACCCGTCAAATCTACCATATCCATATGAGATGTATCCTGATTTTGCTGCGCTGCCTGCTCCTCCTGACCCGCAATCTCCCACGCATGAAAACTTGGAAGATAAAACAGCGTCACACTTGTAATTACCGTAAATATTACCATGAACACAGCTGCGATTTTAACAACCCGTTCCTCCATCTATAAATCGCCCCCGATTCCTGTTACTCTTTTGCATATGCCTTAATACAAAGATTACATTTCTGCCCACTCTCTACATTTTCCCAAATAGTTCCCTGAGCACTGATATATCCTTCTCCATCATCTAAATCCACGTTTTCTGTTGTCTCGTCCGCTGCATATTCAATGGCCAGTGGATGCACGGAATCCGGCGTTGTAAGCTCCACCACTACTGCAAAACGTTCTCCCTCTTTCACCGATATTTCTGTATCAAAAGGAATCGTATAGTAACCGGCACTGTTCAGTTTTCCGCTTGCAACCGCCTGTCTGTTCCCCAGAGAACTGCTATCCTTAAAATCGGAAACAATATAAACCTGATACTCTGTATCCGTGCCCAGCGCGTAAAAGCCCGCCGCACTTATTTTTTCCGCCTTTTCTGCGGTAAAAACGTTGGCTCCAAAAATATGGTCATCATTAAATCCTAGCTGCCCTACCCAGCCACACAAATCCGACTGGTATATATCATCATAATTGTCTACATCCTCAATTCCGGTATAAACCACATTATGTATCCCGATATTCGTATCATAATAGGAGACATAAAAGACACCATTGTCTCCGAATTCACTCCCCCAACTATTCTGACAGATGAAAGCTCCGTCTCCCTCCAAATCCACAGAAAAATTATCCTTTGAATAATTATCGTCCCATCCGATGATGACCACGTCATGGTTTGGCTTTTCCTTCCCCATATAGCAGTACGCTTTCGTCTTGCTATTATAAAATTCTGAATGGCTCTGAGAACTCTTTAGGGCACTGTAGATAGAAGTCTGTACTCCACCATATTTGAATACTGCTTCTTTGATTTTTTCAAAATCCTTACTTCCGATAATCTGCACTTCCTGCACATGCTTTACCGGTTCTAACGTATCATCTGACTCATCGTCTCCGTAAGGATCATCTTTTTCACAGACTGGTCCCTGCCACGCCAAAAGATACGCCAGACTCATCGTATAATCCCCGCCATAATCCTGATTCAGGGCAAAACTGTTTTGGATGCTCATATGATCCGGCGAAAACTCATAAGATTCCTCCGGCAGCAACGAAGATTCCAGCGCACTTAGTGATGCAAATGCCCAACAAGTTCCATGATTTCCCTGATCTTTCACTCCGGGTGCCCGCAATTTTTCCCTCAGATTATAACGTGCCGGCACAATACTGACATCACTGGTTTTCTCGCTTGCCGCTACTGCAGAATTTTCCTCAACATTCCAGGAATAAGAATATCCCAGACTATCGGATAATGTTTCCAGCGGAACATAATATTCTCCATCTACCAGCTTCATACAGGAGGAAATTTCCTCCTTTTCATTATTGATGGTTACCTCATTTTTATCCAGAGAAAATCCCACCTCATTGGAATATTTTTCGACTAAAAGCTCATTTCCCTGATACAGGTGTGCACTACAATTAAAGCTGTCCCTAAGTACCTTCACTGGAATCATCAGATTCAGATTATCATCCATAAAAACAGACATATCCTCACTGGTATAAGACTTTGCGTCCACCATAACGGAAATCGGTTTTTCATTCACGCTGTCTGCAATCATTGGATTCCAGATATCCTTCTGTATGCTTGCGCCGCGAAAAGGTTTTACTTCTTCATACGCCTGTCCCACATTATTAAATTTCAAAAACAAAGCTACCGCCAAAAAAACGGTCAAAACAATATATCTTCCTGAGTAACGCATTTATTTCTTCCTTTTGGGTGGTTTTGGTCCCATGAACTGGTAAAAATAAGTCTTTAGCATTCCATTGTAAATCTTTCGGTTCTTATCCGCTTTACGGCCAATATATTTTTCCGCATCCTCGTAACTGGTAATCAAATACATCGACCAGGAATCCAAATTCCGATAAGCCTCCCCTATCTGACTATACAGTTCCGGAAGGGCCTCCTTTTCTTCCAACCTCTCCCCATAGGGCGGATTTGTTACAACAAAACCATATTTCTTCGGATGGTGCAGCTCTCTGACAGGACGTTGTTGAAAATGGATCATCTCCTCCACTCCGGCTCGCTTTGCATTTTCCCTGGCCGCCTTCACTACCTCTCCGTCAATATCATATCCCTGAATATCCACGGAAACACTGGTATCCACCAGTTCTTCTGCTTCCTCTACCGTATCATACCAGAGCTTCCGGTCAATCAGGTTTGTCCACTGCTCCGCCATAAATTCCCGATTCATTCCCGGTGCAATATTCGCTGCCATCATTGCCGCTTCAATAGGAAATGTTCCACTGCCACAAAACGGATCTACAAAAATACGATCCCCTCTCCAGGGTGTCAGCATAATAAGTGCCGCCGCCAGCGTCTCCGTCAGCGGCGCTTTACTCGTCATGGTACGATATCCCCGTTTATGTAAGGATTCTCCCGAAGTATCCAAAGTTACCATAACCTCATCCTTAAGTAAAAATACACGGACTGGATAAGCCGCTCCATTCTCCGGAAACCACTCCATCCTGTACTTGCTCTTTAGCCGTTCTACCATTGCCTTTTTCACAATGGACTGTATATCAGAAGGACTAAACAGCTTACTTTTTATAGAAGATGCTTTTTTTACCCAAAACTTGCCATCCTTTGGGATGTAATCTTCCCACGGCAATGCCTTCACACCTTCAAAAAGTTCATCAAAAGTTGTTGCATGAAATCTTCCCACCAAAAGCAGAACCCGCTCTGCAGTGCGCAAAAATACGTTAGAACGGCAGATAGCTTCCGCATCACCCTCAAAAGTCACTCTCCCGTCTTCTACCTGCGTGATTTCATACCCAAGATCATATATTTCTCTCTTTAAAACAGCCTCCAAACCAAAATGGCAGGGTGCCACTAATTGAAACGTTTTCATCTATTTTCTCCATTTTTCGTAAAATTCGTACATTTATCTAGTTTTATATTATCTGTTCCAGCTTCGGCTGTCAATCGAATTTCGCTTTTCTAAATCATATACTGCTTTTACTCCGCCAATCAAAGTATAAACCTCATTCGTCCTGCGATTCAACCTTCGTGCCGCCATCAGACTTTCACTTCCTCTTTCGCAATAGAGTAGAAGTTTGGGATGGGAAAGCAGTTCTTTTTCCCATAAATCCATGTTCTCATATGGATAATTTTTTGCCTGTTTCAAATGATACTTCCGAAAAGCATCCGCATCCCGCAAATCCACAATAAAAATATCATTCCGCAAAAGTAACTCATCCAAGTCCTCTACACCAATCATTTTTATCATCTTGTTTTCCCCCTTTTCTCATATAAAAACAGGTTACAGATGTTTCTGTAACCTGTTCTTACTTATCTTATTCGCTTTTTCTTTAAAACGTGATTACTGCAGACCTATTTGTTTACATCTCTGCTGTTTGAGCCGGACTCGTTGGTAGACTTGTTCTGGCTTTTATTCTTAGAACTGTTTTCATAGTCGTTTTCGTAACCATTTTCATAGTTGTTTTTTGCATTGCTGCTTGTAGTGTTC
The DNA here is from genome assembly GCA_945868305.1 of uncultured Lachnospiraceae bacterium. Taxonomy (GTDB): domain Bacteria; phylum Bacillota; class Clostridia; order Lachnospirales; family Lachnospiraceae; genus Roseburia_D. The sequence goes on from CAMBKU010000087.1 coordinate 5,829, forward strand.
GTACTCTTGTTTCTTGCATTTTCACTGTTTTTTGCCATTGTATGTTCCTCCTTTAGATTTTCTTACTACAGTGTTATTATGCCTGGCACGTTCACATATTATTCATGGATTTTCGATTGCTTTTTCATTTAAAGTATATTATAATTTTTCCGTAAAAGGATTTTATCTTTTTATAAGTTATACCCCTTATTAATTATTTATACTCCCCTCAAGAGAGGGCAGACGGTTTCCCCCGTCTGCCCTCTCTTACTGTATTTCTTTATGTTTTTTACAAATTATAAAAATCTAAGTTATCCTGCATTTCCTGGGTAATTGTTCCACCACTCTTTTGATACTTATCGTAAAAGTTCGTAACATGGCGAAGCTTTCTGCCCTTAAAAATTTCATATTTTTCAAATAGATTCTGATACATTGGATTGGAAGCCAACGTCTTCCTGATGTCCTTTGAAAATGGGCAATATGTAAATATAATTTCTCTTGCAATCTTATTCAAACGGAAACTTCCTTTGGACTCATACTTAATCCAGTTCTGATAATCTTTGACAAATACTTCGCGGTAGTTGTTCTTCGCTTTAACCAGCGCATTCTTGATTTTTTCTTTTGTCTCTGCGGAAAGATCATGATTTTTCCGATAAAACTGCATATAATCACAATATTCAGAAGTAAGTGAACGCTCTGTAACATCATTCCAACGCATACCTTGAATTTTACGGCACATCTCCCAACGATATCTGCCACAAAGTTCTATCATCATCTCACGTGGCTCCACTACTGTCAAAATTGGCATAATAAAGCGTGCCGGTGTATCACGTCTGCTTCCTGCTGTTTCCTGCCACATCATAGATCTGCTTCCTGCATTCGGCATCAGAATAATATAAGGAAGTATTTCTTTCTGTAACGTTTCCTTCGTAATTCCATGATCCGGATCAGAAAAAACAATTTCATGATAAAACAAAGAATAGTCTACCGAGCGCAGATAATCCAAAGCATCGTTTAACTTGTCCACAGTAACCAACATACTCTCTACTGAATTGATAATATCCTCCTCGCCCAACACCGGCTGGAACGTAGAAAACTTTCCATACGTTGCGCGGTTTGTCGATTTAAACATATTATCAAGTTCATATACTGTTTTATTCCAGTTGTCATCCAAAAATGCCGCTTCCTGAGCTGCCGTAATCTCACCCATACGCTTCTGCTCTCTCAAATACCCTGTATAATCAAGATCAAACTCGTTTTTAGATGGCTCATTTTCTCCATTATAAATACTCTTTAACCATTCATATCCCGTATAAACATTACTGGATTTACACTTTTCCTCTAGTGTATCTGCTAACTCATACAACGCACTCGCATTTTCTTCACCAGCAAGTGTTACATCCATAAAACCAAAATTTAAAAACATTTTGATAATCGGGGACAATTTACTATGATTAAGGCTTTTCTTGAACACTCGAATATACACGTCATAAAACATCTTGGTAATATCCCGGCGCAATTTCCGTACATCATCTGAAGTTGAATACATATCCGGCAACTCCCGGTATTCTTCAATCAACATTTCTGCACGTTTTATTTTTTCCTCGTCATAAGAAGCATACTTCAAAATATACGTCAGCCATTCATCGCCCATCGGCGGTTCTTCAATATCTTCCTCCGCATCCTCCTTTTCTGCCTCCAGTTCTTCTTCTGCAGCCTTGGAGAAATCATAGCTCTCATATTCTGCCACACGTGTCTCAATCAGCTCTTTATCATAAATCTTACAGATTTTTACAAACTCCATAATACTCATGATCTTTTTCTGGAACAATGCCAAATCCAGTCCCCTCGCAGCTGCCCGCTTCATTAAATCAAAATACAATGCAAACAAATCACTTTTCTGCTCATTCAGTAAAATTCCCTGATTGTCCAAAAGATACTGTTTCATTTCCTCGATTAAAGGCAGACTCTGTTCCATACATTCAGCCGCATGGATAATTTCTCCCAGTACAAGAGCATTACTCTTTCCATAAAATGCATCAACAACAGGCTTCGGCATTCTGCTCAAATTAGAAAAATAATCCACCTTACTTTGTCTTACCGTAGTCTCCAGAGAAAGCGGCTCAAAATAGTCCATCTTGGAAAATTCTCTTTCATCTATTTTCAACTTGCTACAGATAATTTTATACTGGCGATACAGTTCCACGTTAAAATTATAGAACTTATGGCAAAGTGTCCTGTATTCCGCATAGCGGCGCAGAGTCGTATCTGCCCCCCGAAGTGCTGACATTAAAAAAACCGTTGCATTCTTTGGCTGTGCTTCAAAAATTTGTTTCAGATCTTCTTCTTTCTCATATTGATAGGAATAAATAACACAATCCTCATTTGTAATATAATCACAGGAAAAAACACCCTTTGTCCCTTCTGCCAGACCAATCATATTTCCCTTCTCAATCACAAATTCTTCATTGCTCATCACCTGCCGCACACTTCCCTGAACAATCCAGTAAAGTTCCGTCACTTTATCCCCGTTTTTGATAAAATGTTTCCCTTTTTCGATATTTACAACTGCCATATCTGCCTCCAAATTAATATAATAAATTTTCCGCTATTTATTCAAAACTTCTATCCGGTCATACTAATTTTCTTACCTTATATTTTAACACAGCTCTATTATGCTTGCAATTTTTGTTTTTTCAATTCTTCAATTTTATAGTGAATATAGGTAATTCAGCGTATTTTGCACCTGCGTCTTTAATTTCCGCAATTCCTCAGCAGAATCTGCCATTCGTTTTTGTACCAACACATCAACTAAAATTCCATCAAAAAAATAATCAAAAAATTTTGTAAATCCATCAAAAGCAATTGGGACATTACAGTCACAACACAGATTTACGTCTCTGACCTCTCTTGCAAAATTTTCAAGTTCTCGCTTTGCCAATGCCATTTTCTCATCCGCACTTCTTAAATTGGAATGCTTTAACATTCCACTCAAGAAACCGCCTCCCAGCATATCCCAAACACCAAAGCCTCTCGCCGTATTTAAACTTCCCTCAACATCATTTAAGGCACGCATCGCTCTTTCCCCTGCGTTTATTGCCTCGTCAATCTCTTTTTGTCTGTTACCATCATTCATATAATTTTCACCCATATTTCCCCTCCATTTTCTAACTACACCTGTTTTTATTATTATATAGTAAAAAAGACTTATATTACAACATCCTGTTCTAATATAAGTCCTAGAATTTTCTTAAAGAAAATAACAGTGTTTTTTCTAATAATATAAAAATCGGAAACATATATTTCAACTATGTTTCCGATTCAATAACACGTGCGTGAGAAGATTCGAACTCCCGACACCTTGGTCCGTAGCCAAGTGCTCTATCCAGCTGAGCTACACGCACCTATAAAATTGTGATACCTTAGTATCAAATGCCCGCGACCGGAATCGAACCGGTACTGTGTCACCACAACAGGATTTTAAG
>CAMBKU010000088.1 GCA_945868305.1 uncultured Lachnospiraceae bacterium
ATTCTGCGAATTACTGCCTGTGAAATCTCTTTTCCCACGATAGTACCCCCTGACTTATCATCCACTGATAACACTATTATATGTTTTTCCAGACGCACTGTCAATGTGTCAAAAATTTAACGACAAATTTTTCACAATTTCTAAAATTCTGAGGACAGTTCTTCCCACTCTTCATAGAGTGCATCAAGCCGTTTTTGTTCTTCTGCCCGAAGGCTGCCAAGTTCATTCAATTTTGCAGAATTTGTTGCAATCGCAGGATCTGAAAGTTTTTCATCAATATCTGCAAGAACCTGCTCACTCTTTTCAATATCTGCCTCTACTTTTTTTATGGCATTCTCCTGCTTTCTGATTCTTGCCTGTTCTTTCTTTTGCTGTTCCCAGTCCAGCTTCACCGCGCTTCCTTTTTCTTCCGGCAAACCATGCTTTTCCTCCGGTCTTACATGAATCGCAGTCTGTTCCTCACGCTTTTCCAGATAATAATCGTAATTCCCAATATAATTGACCACAGTTTTTCCGGTTAAATCCAAAATACGCGTTGCAGTCTGATTGATGAAATAACGGTCATGGGATACAAAAAATACGGTTCCGGTATATTGGTTTAACGCAGATTCCAGAATTTCCTTAGAAGTAATATCCAAATGGTTGGTCGGCTCATCCAATATCAGAAAATTAGCCTCCGAAAGCATGAGTTTCGCCAGGGAAACCCTTCCTCTTTCTCCACCGCTCAAATCCCCGATTCGCTTAAACACATCATCCCCTGTAAATAAAAATGCTGCCAGCACATTTCGGATTTGTGTATTGGTAAGATAGGGATAGTCATCAGAAATCTCTTCTACCAGATTTTTTTCCATATGAAGAACATGATGTTCCTGGTCGTAATAACCAATATGTACATTGGTACCCAGTCGAATTTCTCCGGCATCCGGCGCTAACAGACCGTTTATAATTTTTAACATTGTAGTCTTCCCGGTACCATTATCACCAATCAAAGCCACCCGTTCTCCCCGTTTGATTTCAAAATCAATCCCGGAAAACAGATAATTCCCATCAAACTGTTTCGCAAGCCCCTCCACCTTCATCACATCATTACCGCTTACAATATTCGGTTCCAATGTAATGTGTATATCGGTATTATCCTCCACCGGTTTTTCCATCCGTTCCATCTTATCCAGCATTTTTTCACGGCTTTCCGCCCGTTTGATGGATTTTTCCCGGTTGAAGGATTTTAGCTTGGTGATCACTTCTTCCTGATGCTTAATCTCTCGCTGCTGATTATAATATTGTTTTAAAAGCGCCTCTCTTGCACTTTTCTTTTTCACGGCATACTCGGAATAATTCCCCATAAAAACAGAAACACGATGCTGAAACACCTCAATAACCTTCGTTACAACACGGTCTAAAAAATAGCGGTCATGGGATACGATAATCACCGCACCCTTATAATTCATAAGATAAGTTTCCAGCCATGCAATCGAGTTCATATCCAAATGGTTAGTTGGCTCATCCAAAAGGATAATATCCGGTTTTGTCACTAAAAGACGCCCCAATGCCACTCTGGTCTTTTGTCCGCCGGATAGTTCTGACATTTTTTTATCAAAATCTTCCTCGCTAAAACCAAGACCCTTTAAAACACCTGTCACTTCGCTTTTATAGGCATAACCTTCCTGCAATTCAAATTCATGGTTCAGCCGATTATAATCGGCAAGCAACTTTTCCATCTCCTCCGGCGTACATCCATTCATGGCATCTTCCATTGCACGGAGTTTTTTTTCCATTTCGATCACAGGCTGCTTAACTGCAAGCACTTCCTCATATATGGTCTTATCCGAATTCTGCTCCTGATGCTGCGCAAGATACCCAATGGTCTTTCCTTTGGCAATCGTTACGCTTCCCTCATCCGCTTCCAGTTCCTGCATAATAATTTTTAATAAAGTCGATTTTCCTGCACCATTGATTCCCACAATGGCTGCCTTTTCATTTTCCTCAATGTGAAAGGATGCATTTTTTATTATTTCGTCTGTCCCAAAGGATTTACTGATATTCTGACAGGCTAAAATCATAATTTCCTCCTAAAAGGGACATCCCTTCCGTTAGGAAAGGGATGCCTCTAAAGTTTCTCTTATTGCTTTGATAAAATCTTCACTGTTTAATACGGTCGGATTCGGCAAAGAGGTGATAAGTGCCAAATCCTTTGTCATTTTACCAGATTCAATGGTGGAAAGGCAAGCCTTTTCCAGTTTATCTGCAAAATCTACGAGTTCCGGCGTATGATCCAGTTCACCGCGCTTTCTCAACGCTCCACTCCAGGCAAAAATAGTAGCTACGGAGTTAGTGGATGTTTCTTCTCCTTTTAAGTGCTTATAGTAATGACGCTGTACAGTTCCGTGTGCCGCTTCGTACTCATAATACCCCTGCGGTGAAACTAAAACAGATGTCATCATGGCAAGGGAACCACAGGCTGATGAAATCATATCACTCATAACATCTCCATCATAGTTTTTACAAGCCCAGATAAATCCACCTTCTGATTTCATGACACGGGCTACCGCATCATCAATCAGCGTATAAAAATATGTAATTCCTGCCTGTTCAAATTTTTCTTTGTATTCTTTTTCAAAAATTTCTGCAAAAATATCCTTAAATGTATGATCATATTTCTTGGAAATCGTATCTTTTGTTGCAAACCACAAATCCTGTTTGCTATCCAAGGCATATTTAAAGCAACTTCTTGCAAAACTCTCAATAGAATCATCCCTGTTATGCTGGCCCTGAATCACACCAGGTCCCTTAAATTCATGAATGACTTCTTTTGTCACGGTTCCATCCTCTGCAGTGAACACCAATTCTGCTACTCCAGCACCCGGTACTTTCATCTCTACATTTTTATAAACATCCCCATACGCATGTCTTGCAATGGTAATCGGCTTTTTCCAGTTTTTCACGCACGGATCAATACCCTTTACCTGAATTGGGGTACGGAAAACTGTTCCATCAAGAATGGCACGAATAGTTCCATTCGGACTTTTCCACATTTCTTTTAAATTATATTCCGTCATACGTGCCGCATTTGGTGTAATAGTAGCACATTTCACTGCAACCCCATACTTTTTGGTAGCATTAGCAGAATCTACCGTAACCTGATCATTTGTCTCATTTCTGTGTTCCAATCCCAGGTCGTAATATTCCGTCTTTAAATCAATAAACGGAAGAAGTAATTCATCCTTAATCATCTGCCAGAGAATCCTTGTCATTTCATCTCCGTCCATTTCAACTAACGGTGTGTTCATCTTGATTTTTTCCATATTTCGCTTCCTCCAAAGTTATTTTAATAAATTATCCCATCCATACTGATCCATATTTTTTATCGTATTCATCATATGAAGGGTTGCTAATTTCTCTGCTTTTTTACTGTCTTTTGCCTTTAAAGCCTCAACAATCTGTCTGTGTTCCTCATTGGATGCCACCGCCCGTTTCGGATCTGCCAATGTGATTTTTCTGACCCGCTGTACGTAGTGATGAAAATCAGAAAGAGTATGCTCTAATACCGGACTTTTGGATGCTTCATATAAAATCTCATGAAACTTATTGTCAAGTTCCAGGATTTGTTCTGCATGCCCGTCTTTCCCTGCATGAAATTCTGAAAGATAAATATTTTCATCCAATTCGTCGAGCTGTTCTTTCGTGATATTGCTACATGCCCATTTCGCACACAGCCCTTCCAGTCTGGAACGAATCTCATAAATATCCTTGATATCTTCTTTGGAAATGCCGACCACATAGGCACCTTTATTGGGAATGATTGTAACCAGCCCTTCCAGTTCCAACTGGCGCAGCGCTTCGCGAACAGGCGTTCTGCTAACTCCCAACTCATCTCCAATGGTCTTTTCCTTTAACTCCTCGTTATAACGGTATTTTCCTGATAATATATCCTCTCTTATCGTATGAAAGACCTTCGTACTCAAAGAGTATCTGTCATCAGCCAAGTCATAACCTCCCTTTTCCTATAATACTATATTAAGTTTCTTACAGCAATCCGTAATTTCAACAACAAGCTCATTATCGGTAAGAACAGTCACACGTCCTTCTTCATATTGCTTATCTACCCATTCTTTAATCATTTTTACCAACTCAGAATTTTTATCCACCCAACGATCTTTACTCAAACGATAATATGAATTAATCCAGTGGGCAATGCCAGCTAACCCCGATGTATTCGAAACAGAAACAAGCGCCGGACGATTTAAGAATTTTTCCGTGTCAAAAATATTATAAATCTCTTCGTTTTTTAGAAGTCCATCCGCATGGATACCTGCTCTTGTTACGTTAAAATTCTTACCTACAAACGGAGTACGTTCCGGAATATGGTAATCCAGTTCTTTTTCATAATATTCTGCCAGCTCCGTAATCACCGTAGTATCCATCCCATCCAACGTTCCCTTTAACTGTGCATATTCAAATACCATCGCTTCAAGCGGTGTATTTCCGGTACGTTCACCAATACCAAAAAGCGCACAGTTAACGCCGGATGCACCATACAGCCAAGCAGTTGTAGAATTGTTGACTGCTTTATAAAAATCATTGTGACCATGAAACTCAATCAGTTCACTCGGCACACCTGCATGAGTCGTCAATCCGTATATAATGCCCGGAATACTTCTAGGAATCACAGCTCCCGGGAAATTGACACCATAGCCCATAGTATCACAGACACGGACTTTAATTGGAATCTTGTATTCATCCATAAGCTTCATAAGTTCCAGGCAAAACGGAATCACAAATCCATAAATATCCGAACGAGTGATATCTTCCAAATGACACCGCGGGCTGATTCCAGTTTCCAGGCATTCCCGAATAACACTTAAATAAAGATTCATAACTTCCCGTCTTGTCATCTTCATTTTATAAAAAATATGATAATCAGAACAGCTTACCAGAATTCCCGTCTCACGAAGTCCAAGATCCTTTACAAGCTGGAAATCCTGCTTGCTGGCGCGAATCCAGCTCGTTACCTCTGGAAATTTGTAGCCTCTTTCCAAACACTTATAAACAGCATCCCTGTCTTTTTTACTGTAAAGGAAGAACTCGCTCTGACGGATTTTTCCCTTGGGTCCTCCCAAACGATGGAGATAATCGTAAATCGTAACAATCTGTTCCGTTGTGTAAGGTGCTCTGGACTGCTGTCCATCACGGAAGGTCGTATCCGTAATCCAGATATCTTCCGGCATATTGTGCGGTACGATACGGTCATTGAACGCTATTTTGGGAATTTCCGTATAGGGAAAAAGATTCCGGAAAGTATTCGGTTCCGATACATCCGCAAGCTGATAAAAATGCTCCTCCAACTGAAGCAGATTGGTTTTATTGTTCATTACAACTTCTCTCATGTCAACAATCTCCTTTTATCATACAATGTTCGCTTCTATTGTATACATTTTTTATTTGTATTATTGTATACAATTATACTTGTATTTGTCAATACGAAGTTGCATCTATTTTTTATTTTTATTCATTTTTAATGCATTTTTACTTACCTGTAGTCCACTGCTGTTTTTTGATGCATTTCATTTTTCAGACTTGTTGTGGCAAGAAAGCCCTCCTCTCCAACCTCACAATCTCCATATTGATAAAAATGTTCTTTCGTTATAGAACAAATGGAAACGTAATGATCTCTTTGTTTTCCGAACACTCGGTAAAATTCTTCTTCAAAAGCAGCTACCTCCTTTTCCCATTGTTCCTCTGTACTGATATGAAACAAATATGTTTCCAGCGTCAGATGTTCATTTTTTATATAGTTTTCTATATTCCCGTCATAATATTCACGAAAAAAGAATCCCTGCACCATGCCATCCAACTTATAGGCATTTACAAGTACAGAATAGTATTTATCTCTGGAATAAGAGGTATTCCAGGAATTGTAGGCATCCAGAATCAGACTGTCATTTGTTTTTGTTTCACCGAGCAGTCCTGTCATAGGTTCCCAGATTTCGTTGATGAGATCTGAAATAATCTCATCTGCCTGTGCATCATCGTAAAAACCCGTACCGTCATACAAAACCTGTGTACCGTCACTGAATTCAACAAGAATATCCCCTATATTTCTCGATGCAAAACAGGTGTTTTCCTCATAAAAATAATAAGAATCACATACTTTATGCTTTCCTCCGTATTTTTCATCCATATAACAAGCCGCCTGTTCTGTAAGCACGGAAAGTCTCGTTTTTTCTTCCTTCGTCTGACCACATCCGCAAAAGAGAAATACCGCCATCAACAAAATGGTGTTCACCACCATTCTTTTTATCACGTTTTTTTTCATCTTCTATCCTCCATTTTTTCCCTGTACCTTCATTTTATAATATTAATACCTTTACACCTCAAAAAAAGTTTCATTTTTTCTCTTTGAAGATTGGAAACACATACAAGCAGCCCACATATTATGAAGTGTAAATCAAAAAAACATGGAGGTCTACATTATGAGTGATTTAGCAGCAACAAACTGTGGATGTGAAGGAGGATGCAACAACGGGAATAACTGTTCCTGGATTATCATCTTAATTTTACTTTTCTGCTGCTGTGGAAACGGCAACGGTTTCGGCGGATGTGGCAACGAAGGATGCGGATGCGGCAATAACAGTTGTATCTGGATTATCCTTTTGCTTTTCTTCTGCTGTGGAAACGGCAATGGATGCGGCAACGGCTTCGGCTGTGGATGCTAATCCTTTTTACAGTAAAGAAAGAGGGCTTATTTCAAGTCCTCTTTTTCTTTTCCCTTTTCTTTTTCCTTCTGTTTGATACATTCTTCATCTATTTCATAGACATCATTGCCTTCAATCACCAGTTTATTCATATTTTTTCCCTCCTGCATTTTATTATATGTATCTTTTTTCGGTTTGGCATAGTCCAGGAAACAACGCCATAGGATAAATAAAAAAGGTATTTATGGAAAACGAAACAGGTTACACTCCTTTTGATCAGGAATTTCAAACAAGAGATCTGCAGATATTAAAAACCATGATTCCTTATCTGCAACCAGGTCAGCAGCGTATGTTCGCTATGCTGATAAAATTTATGGAGCTGCAAAAAACCTCCCAGCTTTTCGACGGTAAAGAGCCTGTCATACAGACCTGCTCTACTACCGATCCACAGGAACGCATATCACAAATGCTGAACGATATCAAAACATACTGTACGCCAAAGGAACAGGAAAACATCGATATGGCTTTAAATATGCTCCAGATGTTCTCTACATACGAAATGCTTTTTAACTAGTACCCGGCATTTGTCTGCCTGTTGTCAGAAAGCACCCTTTTGCATATTATAAAATAAACGAAAAAATTTGACCCGGAGGATTTGGTATGGATATCTCATTTCTCACTATGCTGCCGCAATTCCAGCAGCTTCCCGAAGACAAAAAAAAATTTCTTATGGAGTTCGCTGCCGCAGACCACGGTTCTAATTCTAAAGATGCCGCTCAAAGTCTGATACAGGCAGTAAACAACGCAAAAGAAAAAAACATTTCCTTTTCCAAGGAAGAAAGCACTCTTTTAATTGAAGTATTAAAACAGAATATGTCTAAGGAGGAAGCCGAGCGAACGGATAAAATGTTAAAAATGGCACAGCAGCTTATGATGATGCAACAATTTAGTAAGCACTGACCATCTTGTTTTATACCTCTGTAAAGTCTGCCATTGATAGTTCACCTCGGCTACAGAAAAAAGCAAGCATCTGTATTTTCTCTGTACAGATACTTGCTTTTATACTATAACGTATCACGTTTAAACCACATGATTATTTCGCAACAATATTGATAATCTTGCCCGGAACATAAATTTCCTTCACAATATTTCCGGTAAGCTTATCTCCTAACGCTGCTTTACCTGCTGCAAGCGCATCGTCCTTGGCGATATCTTTTGCAATGGTAATCGTAGCTTTGGTTTTTCCATTAATCTGAACCGCAATTTCTACTTCATCATCTTCCATTGCCGCTTCGTCATATTCTGGCCAAGAAGCATGGAATACGGAATCTGTATGTCCAAGTCTGCTCCATAATTCTTCGCTAATATGCGGCGCAAACGGAGAAAGCAAAATCACAAAGGTCTCCAGTGTTTCTTTATCCACACCACCATTTTTTGCCATATCAATCAATTTATTATTGTATTCCATAAAGCCAGAAATAACCGTATTCAGGCTAAAGCTTTCCAGTCTGGTCGTAATATCATAAACCAATCTGTGCCGAATTTTAATCAGTTCCTTGGTCGGCTTTACATCCGCATCCATCTGCCCTAAAACAAGATTCCAAAAACGGGTAATAAAACGATAAACACCATCGATTCCTCTGTCATCCCACTCAGAATCAAGTTCTGGCGGTCCAACAAAGAGCTCATACAACCTCAATGCATCACAGCCGTAATCTCTGACCAGATCATCAGGCGAAATGACATTACCCTTGGATTTGCTCATCTTGATACCGTTCTTTCCAGTAATCATGCCCTGATTAAACAATTTTTTGAACGGCTCATCAAAATCAATCACTCCGATATCATATAAAAACTTCGTATAAAACCTAGAATATAAAAGATGCAACACCGCATGCTCCACACCGCCAATATACATATCCACCGGCAAATATTTGTCTGCCTTTTCTCTGGATACCAGTTCTTTATCATTTTTATTATCCACATAACGCAGGAAATACCAGGAAGAACCAGCCCACTGTGGCATGGTGTTTGTCTCACGTTTTGCAGGCTTTCCGCACTTCGGGCAGGTAGTATTTACCCACTCATCGATTGCTGCAAGCGGAGATTCTCCGGTTCCTGTAGGTTCATAGGACTCTACATCCGGCAAAAGCAACGGCAGTTCTTCTTCCGGCACCGGAACACATCCACAGTCCGGACAATGTACGATTGGAATAGGTTCTCCCCAATAACGCTGTCTTGAGAATACCCAGTCACGCAGTTTATAATTGGTAGTTGCCTTACCGATTCCCATTTTTTCAATCATCATCGGCGCTTCTTTTTTTAGAACCGATGATTCCATTCCATTCCAATCGCCAGAATTGATCATCAAGCCGGAAGCATCTGTATAAGCTTCTGTCATATTTTCAATATTTTTTCCGTCTTTTGAAATAACCGGAATAATCGGAATATTATATTTTGTTGCGAAT
>CAMBKU010000089.1 GCA_945868305.1 uncultured Lachnospiraceae bacterium
CCTATTTTTTTACTCATAAGTCCTCTTATTCATATGTAAAAAGTAGGAAAAAATCTATAAACATACTTTACAAATAGGTTAATATGTAATATAATTGCATCATTAAGTTGAAGGAGGAAAATCATGGAACTAAAATTCAAGAAAAAATTAGGTATTTTGGCCACAGTAACAGTATTAGCGGTAACAGCAGCCGGCTGCGGCAGCATGATTTTTGCCCAGGAAAGAAAAGCGGGAGACAATAAAGAGGATGGAAAGAAAACGATTACAAACGTTTCCTATGATCCGACCCGTGAATTTTATGAAGAATACAATCAGTTGTTTGAAGAATATTATAAAGAAACCTATGGCATAGATGTGGAAGTAGTACAGTCTCATGGCGGTTCTGGCAGTCAGGCACGTTCCGTCGTGGAAGGGGCAGAAGCAGATGTAGTAACGCTGGCACTTGCCCATGATATTTCCCTGTTAGAACAGTTTGGTATGATTGAGGAAGGTTGGGAAAACGAGTTTTCGGATGATTCTGCACCCTACACTTCTACAATTGTTTTGCTTGTGAGAGCGGGGAATGAAAAACAGATTGCGGATTGGAATGACTTGGTAAAACCTGGTGTAAACGTAATCACACCGGACCCCAAAAGCAGTGGTGGCGCAGGATGGAACTTTCTGGCGGCATGGGATTATGCGCTGAAAAATTATGATGGTGATGAAGAAAAGGCGAAAGATTTCATGAAAACGTTGTATGAAAACGTTTCCGTTATGGATTCTGGTGCCAGAGGAGCGACTACGACCTTCGTGGAGAATGGTCAGGGAGATGTGCTTATTGCGTGGGAAAATGAGGCAATCCAGGCGATGAAGGAATACCCGGGAAGCTATGAAATCGTTTACCCGAGTGTCAGCATTCTGGCACAGCCAAGCGTGGCGATTGTGGATGAAAACGCTCGTAAAGACGGTACGGAAGAAATAAGCAGGGAATATTTGGAATATCTTTATTCCGATGCGGCGCAGGAATTGATTGCCAGCAAAGGATTTCGTCCGGTCAATGAGGAAATCTTAAAGGAGCACAGCGCAGATTTCCCGCAGTCGATGGAGCTTTGCACCATTGATGATTTCGGCGGATGGGATGTGGCTTACGAAAAGTTTTTTGCAGATGATGGGATTTTTGACGAAATTTATCTTGGAGGCGAATAGAGATGGCAGGAAAAAAGAAGGGAAATACCCGCGTAATTCCGGGATTTGGTCTGACGCTCGGAATCACCGTTACCATGCTTTCTGTATTAGTTCTGATTCCTCTGGCATCGGTGCTTGTCTATTCTTTTCGTCTCAGTTTTTCAGAATTTATGGATCTGGTTACGACACGAATTGTAAAAAATGCGTTGATTACGAGCGTCGTCTGTTCGGCTGTCGCGGCGGTCATTAACTGCATTTTTGGCGTGATACTTGCATGGGTTTTGGTACGGTATGAATTTCCGGGAAAACGTTTTCTTGATGGTTTAATTGAGCTCCCTTTTGCGTTACCGACCGCTGTGGCAGGTATTACCCTGTCAAAAATGTATTCAGACACTGGGATGATTGGGAAACCGTTGGCGGCGCTTGGAATTAAGGTGTCTTACACGAAAGTGGGGCTTACTATTGCACTGGTTTTTGTGGGCATTCCATTTGTAGTGCGTGCGATACAGCCGATTTTGGAGAAACTGGATGACCAGTATGAGGAAGCGGCATATATGCTTGGAGCTTCCCGGAGACGCACTTTTTTTAAAGTAATTTTACCGGAGCTTCGCCCGGCGCTTTTGACCGGATTTGGGTTGGCATTTGCCCGAGGAATCGGAGAATACGGCAGTGTCATTTACATATCGGGAAACAGTGCGAAGGAACATACGCAGGTTATTTCTTATGTCATTATGCAGAAGTTGAATTATCTGGATTATGAGTCGGCGACTGCCATTGCACTTGTGATGTTAATCATCTCTTTTTTGGTACTTTTGTTTGTCAATATTGTTCAGATACGCCAGTCCAGGCGTACCAATAACGTGTAGGAGGGATACAGAGTGAAAACGATTCACAGAGAAGAAAGCAAGGCGGTAAAAATAACGCTTATTGCCATCAGCGTAGTATTTCTTGTGCTGATGCTGGTTCTACCGCTTCTTTCGGTTATAGTAAACTCGTTAAAAGAAGGCGTAAAGTTCTATGTTCAATCCCTCACTACGGAATATGTGCGGTCAGCGCTTAAAGTGACATTTATTGCCACGTTCTGGGCAGTAGTGGTTAATACCTTCTTTGGAATTGCGGCATCCTGGCTACTCACAAAATTTTCTTTTAAAGGAAAGCAGATATTAGCAACACTGATAGATATTCCCTTTTCTATCTCTCCGGTTATTGCAGGTCTGGCATTCCTTATGACCTTCGGTAGACTGGGATGGGCATCGGGAATTATAAATAAAATCAATGAATTTTTGGGGACAGATATCAAAATCGTATTTGCCCTTCCGGGTGTGGTGCTGGCAACGATATTTGTGACGTTTCCTTTTGTTTCCAGAGAATTGATTCCGGTTTTGAACGCAGAGGGAAAAGAGGAGGAGGAAGCGGCAGCGCTTATGGGTATGAAGGGTTTTGCTATTTTTCGAAAGATAACGTTTCCACATATTCGCTGGGCATTGCTTTACGGAGTGATTCTTTGTACGGCAAGAGCATTAGGGGAATTTGGAGCGGTCAATGCGGTTTCAAAGACCAGAGGGAAAACGTTTACACTTCCTCTTGAAATTGATGCGCTTTATCTGTCCGGGTCAGCGGATTCCACTACGGCGGCTTTTGCGGCATCATCCATACTGGTCATTATTGCAGTTATTGTGCTGATTTTGCGGAACATTATGGAATATAAGGCAAAAAATAAGTAACAGGCATCCCAAGGAGGAGACATATGTACGTTGAATTAAAAAATATCAATAAAAATTATGGCAATTTCAAGGCGTCCCGGGATGTGAACATCGGCATCGAAAAGGGAAAGCTGGTGGCGCTCTTAGGGCCAAGCGGGAGCGGGAAAACTACGATCTTACGCATGATTGCAGGACTGGAAACTCCAGACAGCGGTGACATCATTATTGATGGAAAGAGAGTAAATGATGTGCCTGCTTCAAAACGGGGAATCGGCTTCGTGTTTCAGAGCTATGCACTGTTTCGTTATATGACGGTGTACGACAACATCGCTTTTGGGCTTGAGGTGGAGAAAGTACCGAAAAAAGAAATCAAAAAGCGAGTGACGGAACTGATTGAATTGATAGGGCTTACCGGAATGGAGAAACGTTATCCAAATCAGCTTTCCGGTGGACAGAGACAGAGGGTTGCTTTTGCAAGAGCGCTTGCACCAAATCCGACGCTGCTTCTTTTAGATGAACCATTTGCAGCCATTGATGCGAAAGTGCGGCATGAACTGCGCAGTTGGTTAAAGGAAATGATACATAAAGTAGGGATTACCAGTATTTTTGTCACCCATGACCAGGATGAAGCTGTGGAAGTGGCGGATGAGATCATTGTCACGAACCGCGGACGGATTGAGCAGATGGGCTCACCGATTGAAATCTATAAAAAACCGGAAACCCCTTTTGTGGCTACATTTATCGGAGAAGCTGTGGAAGTTGAGAATTATCACAAGTTGCGTGGCTTTGAAAAAGGCGATTATAAGGGTGCCATTATCCGACCGGAATTTGTAGAGGCCTTTAAGAGCGATAACGTGAAATTTAAAAATATCATTGACTATTCAGAAGAAGGAATCATCGAAGACATTTCTTTTAGGGGAAATTGTCTGGAACTGGTACTGGATGTAAATGGAATCAAGCTTACGACCAGACGCTCTCTTGAGCGGCGGCCGATTCATATCGGGGAGAAAATGCGGGTGGTAGTCTATCGGTTGTATGCCTATGATGAAGAAAAATCCTATTTGTTGGAAAATGCGGAATTAAAAGGAAAGGAGGTTGTGACGCTCTGATGGAACAGAAACTGGAAAGAAAAAAAATAGACACGGATGTACTGATTATCGGAGGAGGAACTGCAGGCTGTTATGCGGCACTTAACATTAGCCGCAACTCGAATTTGTCTGTACTGATTGCGGAAAAGGCGAATATCAAACGAAGCGGCTGTCTTGCCGCCGGAGTAAATGCCATCAATGCCTATATTGTGGAGGGTAGAACACCACAGGATTATGTGGATTATGCCACAAAGGATGCAGGAGGCATTGTGCGGGAAGATTTGTTACTTTCAGCGGCAGAGCATTTTAACGAGACAGCCGAGGACATGGAACGATTAGGACTTGTCATATTAAAGGATGAAAATGGAAAGTATGTGGCAAGAGGAAACCGGAATATCAAGATAAACGGTGAGAATTTTAAGCCAATTCTGGCAAAAGCAGCAGAAGAAGCAGAAAACGTTACAGTGTTAAATCATATTAACATTACAGATTTATTGGTTTTAAATAACCGGGTGTATGGAGCCGTGGGATTTTCGGTAAAAGAGCAGATTGCCTATGAAATCCATGCAAAAGCAGTGTTAGTTGCTACCGGAGGGGCGGCAGGGCTGTATAAACCCAATAATCCAGGATTTTCAAGACATAAGATGTGGTATCCTCCTTTTAATACCGGGGCGGGATATGCAATGGGAATTCTGGCGGGAGCAGAAATGACTTCTTTTGAGATGCGTTTTATAGCACTGCGATGTAAGGATACGATTGCACCGACCGGAACCATTGCTCAGGGAGTAGGTGCAAAACAGGTGAATGCGAGAGGATTCGTCTATGAGGATAAATACGGACTTACGACCAGTGAGCGTGTCTACGGCACGGTGCGGGAGAATCAGCTCGGAAACGGCCCCTGTTACTTAAAGACCAGTGTCATTCGTAAGGAGCAGGATGAAGAACTGTTAAAGGCATATTTAAACATGGCACCGAGTCAGACTTTAAAGTGGATTGAGAGTGGAAAAAATCCCAGTGAACAGGATGTGGAGATACAGGGAACGGAACCATATATTGTTGGCGGCCACACTGCAAGCGGCTATTGGGTGAATACGAATCGGGAAACCACAATTCACGGCTTATATGCCGCCGGAGACGTGGCAGGCGGATGTCCGCAGAAATATGTGACTGGAGCGCTGGCAGAAGGGGAGATTGCAGCCCTTGATATTGTGAAAAAAATAAGTGAAAACGTTTTCATTGATGATGCAGGAATTTTGCAGGAAAAGGCGTCGGATATCATGGATTCCTATGAAACGGTGTTAAATGCAAAAGCGGGGCTGTATTCTGTTGAAGAACTGGAAGAAGCCATGCAGAAAGTTATGGATGAATATGCAGGTGGAATTTCTGCGAACTATCAGTTTAATGAAAAACAGCTTGCGTTGGCAGAGGAAAAAATCGAAGGGCTGCAGAAACTGGCTGAGGAAGCGTCAGCAGGGGATATGCATGAATTGCTTTTTGTTTATGAATTGCGGGAACGGTTAGTTGTGTGTAAATCTTTGATTGCGCATCTCCTTGCAAGAAAAGAGACACGATGGCATTCATTCAATGAAAATCTGGATTATCCGGATGAGGATGTCGCTTTTGAGAAATATGTAAATTCCCGGATGGAGGACGGAAAGATAAAGATTATCCTCCGGGATCTTGTAAAGGAGGCAGACTATGAGCATCAGAATTAATGAGACACACTGCATCGGATGTGGAAGGTGTACAGAGGTTTGTCCGGGTACGCTCATCGAACTGAAAGAAAAAAAGGCCGTCATGCGATATCCGAAAGACTGTTGGGGCTGTGTCTCCTGCGTAAAGGAATGTCCGGTGGGTGCCATTGATTTTTTCCTGGGTGCGGATATCGGTGGAATGGGTAGTACGATGCATGTGGAGAGTGAAGGAGATATCCTGCATTGGAAAATAAGAAAACCGGATGGAACCGACAAGATTATTGATGTAAACAGAAAGGATTCAAATCGTTATTAAATAAAACAGGAAGGTGAAAAAAATATGAGTGGATTATCACATTTAGATGCCTTAGAGGCAGAAGCAATCTATATTATCCGGGAAGTTGCGGCAGAATGCGAAAAACCGGTGATGCTTTATTCCATAGGAAAGGACAGTTCCGTGATGCTTCATCTGGCAATGAAAGCATTCTATCCGGAGAAGCCGCCATTTCCGTTTCTTCATGTCAACACGACCTGGAAGTTTAAGGAGATGATAGAATTTCGGGACAAGACAGCAAAAGACCTTGGGATAGAAATGCTTGAATATATCAATGAGGATGGGGTGAAGCAGGGAATCAATCCTTTTGATCACGGTTCAGCCTATACAGATATCATGAAGACACAGGCATTAAAGCAGGCTTTGACAAAATATGGTTTTACGGCAGCATTCGGCGGCGGACGCCGGGATGAGGAAAAAAGCCGGGCAAAAGAACGAATTTTTTCCTTCCGGAATGCGTCACAGGCATGGGATCCGAAAAACCAGAGACCGGAAATGTGGAAATTATACAATACAGAAATAAATAAAGGCGAGAGCATCCGTGTATTTCCGATTTCCAACTGGACAGAGACCGACATCTGGCAGTATATCAAGCGGGAAAATATACCGATTGTACCACTTTATTTTGCAAAGGAAAGACCGGTGGTTTACCGTGATGGAAATATCATTATGGTGGATGACGAGAGAATGCGCTTAGAACCGGGGGAAAAACCGGAAATGAAAAAAGTGCGTTTTCGTACCCTGGGCTGCTATCCTCTGACCGGAGGTATCGAATCAGAAGCAGAGACTTTGGATGAAATCATTGAAGAAACTTTAAGTTCAGTAGAATCAGAGCGTACCAGCCGTGTTATCGATAAGGACGGCGGAACGGCAAGTATGGAAAAGAGAAAGAGGGAGGGATATTTCTAAATGAGCGGATTATTGAAATTTATTACATGTGGAAGTGTGGATGATGGAAAATCAACCTTAATCGGGCATATTTTATATGATTCTAAACTGCTTTATGCAGATCAGGAAAAAGCGCTGATTTTAGAAAGTAAGGTAGGCTCCAGAGGTGGCGAGATAGATTACTCCCTCCTTTTGGATGGACTGATGGCAGAGCGTGAGCAGGGAATTACCATTGATGTGGCATATCGCTATTTTACTACAGATAAGCGGAGCTTTATCGTGGCAGATACACCGGGTCATGAAGAATATACCAGAAACATGGCGGTGGGAGCTTCCTTTGCCCAGCTTGCGATTATCCTGGTAGATGCAAAGCAGGGTGTTTTGGTGCAGACCAGACGTCATTCCAGAATCTGTGCTCTGATGGGTATTGAACATTTCGTTTTTGCAGTCAATAAAATGGACTTGGTAGATTACAGTGAAGCACGTTTTAGGGAAATTGAAAAGGATATTCGGGAACTTTCTGAAAGTCTCGGGTTAAAGGACGTTTATATCATACCGGTCAGTGCTACGGAAGGGGATAACGTAACCAAGAAATCAGATAATATGAAATGGTATCAGGATGAGGCGATTCTTCCGTATCTTGAAAACGTAGATGTGACTGAGACAGAGAGCAATACTAACTTTTATATGCCGGTACAGCGTGTCTGCCGTCCTAACCATGAATTTCGCGGTTTTGAAGGTCAGGTAGAAAGCGGAAGCATAAAGGTTGGGCAGACGATTCATACGTTGCCGAGCAATGAGTCAGCGCATGTAAAATCCATTCTGGTGGGAGATAAAGAATCAGGTGAAGCTGTCACAGGTCAGCCAGTGACTATTCAGCTTGATAAAGAAGTGGATGTTAGCCGTGGTTGTGTGCTGACGGATAATGAGAATCTTCCGGTGGCAAAGGATGTGACAGCCACTATTCTTTGGATGGATGATGAAAAGCTGACAGCAGGAAAGGAATATCTGATAAAACTCGGAACCACAAAAATTCCGGGAGTTGTGAAAAATATTGCATATAAAGTGGATGTCAATACCGGGGAGCATGTAAATGCAGACAGTATTGAGAAAAACGAAATTGCAGTCTGCAGTCTGGCGTTTTCTGAAAAGATCGTTGTCGATGAGTTTAAGAAAAATAAGACATTGGGAGAACTGATAATCATTGACCGAATCAGTCATATGACTTCTGCTTGCGGTGTTGTAGAGCATGTAGAAGACGGTGAGGAAAAACCATACTTTGAAAAGGATGATATCAAAATCGGCGGATACATTTTTGAGGAATTTTATTTCAATCTGGAAAATGCATCCCTCTCCAAAACGAACAGTGAGGAAAAGACTTATCATGTGGGAGATGAAGTTCCTGTGGAAGGAAACAGCTTCAAATATCCTGACTATTTTGACATTTTATCTGTGGAGAGTGGTGCTGCGGTACTGATTCGTAACCGGAAAGTAGAGGATATTCTTCCGTTATCGGAATATCAGTATATCGGCTTACCGCTTTTGGATGAGAAAGGTTTTGCATTAAAAATCGGCGTAAAAGCAGAACTTGATTCCTATCTATCGGAATATCGGAATTTGGATAGGTCAAGGAAAGTGGAGTTCCATGACAAATGGAGTCGTTTTGAGACCTATCGCCGGATTGTATGCACAGACAATTTCTGGATGATTTAGAAAGTAAATGTGCAGGTTCCTCCTGTTAAGGAGGGGCTTGCATATTTTTACTGTCAGGTATTGACTTTTCTTTTTTTTGCAGTATAATGACTATACAAACCAGAGCAGTCAAAAAGGAAGTGGAGCAGATGCCGAAATGTTATTCCGAACAGGAAAAAGAATATATAAAGAACCGTTTGCAAAAGGAAGCGGCAAAATGTCTTGCGAAATATGGAATCCGCCGGACTACGGTGGATGAACTGGTGAAAAGAGTAAAAATTCCAAAAGGAACCTTTTATCTTTTTTATGAGTCGAAGGAACAGTTGTTGTTCGAGGTTATTTTAGAGCAGCATGAACAGGTGGAACAGGAATTGTTTGCAGCGATGCAGAGTTTGGAACAGACATCCATTACCTGCGATACTGTGACGGATGTGCTTTTTTTGTTTTACAAAAAGGCAGAAGAGATGCCGATCTTAAATATGATTCAATCCGGTGAAGTGGAGCTTTTGTTCCGAAAACTGCCGCCTGCAGTGGTAGAACAGCATTTAAAAG
>CAMBKU010000090.1 GCA_945868305.1 uncultured Lachnospiraceae bacterium
GTGGAGCTTTTGTTCCGAAAACTGCCGCCTGCAGTGGTAGAACAGCATTTAAAAGAAGATGACTCTATGGTGGAAAAGGTTTTTGGCGTGCTTCCGGTAAAAAAAGAAGTGGATGCCAAAGCCGTCAGCGCAGCATTCCATGCGATTTATTATGCTACGCTGCATAAAGAAGAAATCGGAGAAAAAAATTACGATGAAGCGTTGCGTCTTTTGATCAGAGGTCTGGTCATGCAGTTTCTTGAAAAATAGTCCGGTGTTTGCCGGACATTTTATAAAACTTGTTTTGACTAACAGAACATTGTTGGTCAAACAGTAAATAATAGGAATCAGGAGGAGAATTATGATTCAGGTAAAAAATTTATCATTTGGTTACACGGATAAGCCATTTATCCGTGATATGAATTTTGAGGTAAGAGAAGGAGAGATATTTGGATTTCTTGGGCCATCCGGGGCAGGGAAAAGTACATTGCAGAAAATTTTAATTGGAATGCTTCCGAAATATGAGGGTTCTGTACGGGTAAATGGAATCGAATGCAGAGAACATGAAAAAGATTTTTATGAAAATATCGGCGTTGATTTTGAGTTTTCTACCATGTACGAGAAATTGACGGCGCGGGAGAACCTGAGGTTTTTTTCCTCGCTTTATCAAAGGAAGCCGCGTTCCATAGAAGAATTACTGGAAGCGGTCGGGTTGCTTTCGGATGCAGATAAGAAGGTATCGGATTTTTCAAAGGGAATGAAGTCAAGACTTAATTTTATCAAGGCATTGCTCCATGATCCTGTGCTGTTGTTTTTGGACGAGCCAACCAGTGGACTGGACCCGACTAATAACCGCATGATGAAGGATTTGATTTTGGAGGAAAAGAAGAAAGGAAAGACGATTCTTCTTACCACACACAATATGCAGGATGCGACGGAGCTTTGCGACAGGGTTGCATTTATCGTAAATGGAGAAATTCTTGCGTTGGATAGTCCGCACAATTTGATTATGGCAAAAGGCGCAGCAAATGTTACTTATACCTGGCAGGAGGATGGAGAAAAGACGGCAGTCTGCCCGCTAAATGAAATCGCAGGGGATGAAAAGCTGAGACAGCTGATTGTAGAGAATCGCCTGCAATCCATCCATAGCAGTGAACCGACGCTCAACGATATTTTTATGGATATTACAGGGAGGACATTGGTATGAGACTGAGAAATCTGATTTTGTGGGATATACGGTTTCAGGCAAAATACGGTTTTTACTTTTTATATGCGGTTTTGACGGTACTTTATGTGGTTTTGTTGTTTGCGCTTCCTATGGACTTACGCAGAAAGGCGGCAGCGATTCTTATTTTTTCCGATCCTGCTGCAATGGGAATGTTTTTTATGGGAGCAGTCATCCTTCTGGAAAAGAGTCAGAAAATTCCCTGTGCATTTGCAGTTTCTCCGGTAAAAGCGGCAGAATATATTTTGGCAGAAGTTATTTCCTTTGGTGCGATTTCGGAAATAGTAGCGCTTGTGATTGCGGTGGCAGCAGGAGTATCAAATTTACCAGGGGTGCTGATAGGTACACTGTTTTCTTCAGTGATGTTTACGCTTCTTGGAATGATTGTGGCAGCAAAGATAAAGAGCCTGAATCAGTTTGTACTTGGAACGGTGCCGTTTGAAATCATCTGTTTTGTCCCGGCAATTTTATATCTGTTTGGAATGCTTCCGGAATGGATGCAGTATGTCCCACAGGTCTGGTGTATGGGATTGATTGCGCAGATAGACCAGTCCATCATGGGGATTGTGTGGTATGCAATGCTTATTCTTTTGCTGTTTTTTGTGGCATACCGGAATATAGAAAGAATGTGGAATAGTATGGGAGGTGCAAAATTATGAAAATAGTTTATCGTTGTTTTTTGCAGATGATGCGCACCATACGCCATGACATGATGCTGTTTGCGGTTTGTCTGGGACCGGTGCTTTGCGGAATGCTGATTAAGTTTGGGATTCCTTTTTTGGAAAGTTTTTTGTGCATACAGTTACAGAAAAAGACATTTCTTGCGCCGTATTACGGACTTCTTGATGTGTTTTTTGCCATGTTGGCATCCGTCCTTTTTTGCTTTGCGGCTGCAATGGTTGTGCTTGAGGAGACCGATGATAAGGTGATCCGTTATTTGTTTGTTACCGGGCTTGGCAAAAAGGGCTATCTGATTTCCCGGTTTGGAATCCCGTCAGGAATTGCCTTTGTGTTTACACTGATTCTGCTTAGGATATTTTCCCTGACAAAACCGGGGATTACAGAGCTATTGCTGCTTGGCTTAAGCGGCACCTGCATGGGACTTATCATTGCGCTTATGGTCGTAGTGTTTTCCACAAATAAGCTGGAAGGAATGGCAATTACGAAATTATCCACGGTCATTATGCTTGGTGGAGTGGCGCCTTACTTTGTAGAACATCCGGTCAAATATCTTCTGGCGCCGTTATCCTCCTTTTGGATGGGAAAAGGAATGTTGGAGGACAGTCTTTGGAGTTTTCTGATTTCCCTGATGGTTTCGGTTATCTGGATAGTCGTATTGTTTATAAAGTTTCAGAAGAAAATAGCATAAACCATACAGGTAAATATGAATTTTACTTAATAAGCTCATTTAGGATAGTGATAGTGATTTCTGCGGCGTTGCTTCCGGTGGCGTCCTGTGTTCCCTGCAGATTAGTCGCAAAGCAGTAAGTGTTTCCTGCTGTTTCATAAAAGCCGATAAACCAGCCGTTTGGATGTTTTGGGCTTCCGGTTCCGGTTTTCCCGTACAAGGAACCATCCGGCGTTTCGGAAAGCAGCAGGGAATCCTTCACTGCCTGTATATTTTCCGGTTGAAATCCCCAGTCATTTCGGAGAAAAGCGGATAGCAGGTTTACCTGTTCTGCTGGTGAAATTTTTAACGAGGATTCTGCCCAGTAGTTCTTGATTCCACCGGAAATATCACAATTTCCATAGGAAATCATGTGATAGTAGGAAGATAGAGCAGAAAGTCCAACTTTACGGTCTAAATTTTGAAAATACCAGTTTACGGAATTTTCCATGGCGGTATCAAGTGTCTGATCCTGATTCCAGGCATTAAAAGGCTGCTCGCTGCCATTCCATTTCTGGAGAGAAGCATCAGGAGAAATTACATTTTCTTCCAGAGCAAAAAGCCCACTGTAAATTTTATAGGTGGAGTCCGGTGAAATGCGCCGGACACTCATATCTTTATTGTAAATCTGATAGTTATCATTTGCCATATCATACAGGACAAAAGAACCATCCATTCCCGCAAAGTAGGAAGAAACATCGATAGGTTCCCAGTTATCCTCCGTCAGAGAAAAGGTGTCATCCGGTGCTGCAACGGCAGTAAGAACCGGGCTTGCAGAAAAAACCAGAAGAAAGAGCAGACACGTCATGCCGGTACTTTTTAATTTCAGCCAGACAGTATCTTTTTTATAATCTGCAATTTTTATTATCCTTTGCCGTATCATAGAAGAACCGCCGCCCAGACTGGAAAGAGGAGATAAAAACATCCCTTTCTGCATATTTTGGGCGTATTTTAAGAGGGTATATCCGTAATTGCAAGACTGTTCTTTTCCGACAGTCCGAAGAACAGCATAATCGCAGAAAAATTCCCTGTCTTTTTGCAGTTGGTGGGAACTGTACCAGATCAAAGGATTGAACCAGTATACAATTTGCAGAAGGCAGAAAAGCGAATTTAAAAGAGCATCTTTATGTTTATGATGTTGTAACTCATGTAAAAAGATAAAGCGGATGTCGTCTTTAGACAAAAGTATATCCAAATCCTGCGGAATCAGCACCTTTGGGCGAAATAGCCCATAGGAGACAGGACTTGATATGCCACAGGAAGCATAAAGAGGGATTTTTTGCCCGATATGAAGTTCTTTTTTGCAGTTTAAGTATTGGCAGTACAGCTCATTTTCGGTTTCTTCTGTGATTGGATAGGCGTTTTTTCTTATATGATATGTTTTTATCATGATGTAGATAAGATGAAGGGAAGTTAAAAGCATACCGGAAATCCAAAGCGTCCAGAATACAGTATTAAAAAGAGTGCGAGAGGACGAAACTTCAATTGAAAAATCCTCCAGATAAAGACTGGTGGATGTAAAGGCATGCGTAGCGCCGTCCAAAATAGCAGAGTCAGAACCGGAAGATGAAGTTAAGACTAAGGAAACGGACTGGCGTGGGATAAAAGGCAGAAGCAAGGCAAACATAAAAACGTACCATAGATGGTACTGGGCGCTTGCGGTAAGATGCCTTTTCAGTAATTTTTTGAGTGCAAGGAGCCCCCCTAACAATAAACCAAGACAAAGATTACAGATAAGAAAACGTATCGGAAATGTCATTTTAATCACCACTTTTTCGTTTGGAATCTATGATATCGTACAAATTTTTTAGCTCAGAATCCGTAAGTTTGGTATCGGAGAGCAAAGAAGATAGCATAGGAGCTACATTTCCGTCATAAAAGCGATTGAGGAAAAGATGATTTTCCTGTTTTAAATAGTTGTCCTGTTCAATAAGGGGGGAATAGTAATACATTCTGCCGCGTTGTTCATAGGTCAGCACCTTTTTGTTGGTCAGTCTGGTCAAAAGCGTATGGATTGTCTTCTGATTCCAACTATGGGTTTTCTGCGCACGTGCGCAAATTTCATTGGTGCTTAGAGGGTAGTCTGCCCAGAGAATTTTCATAATTTCATATTCGGCTTCAGAAATCTGCGGTAACTTTTCCATAAAACATAAATCTCCTTTAATCTTACTTTTGTAATAATTATAAATCGGGAAATACCAAACGTCAACAGGTTGTTTATGCAGGATACAGTCGTGATATTTGCAGCTTGACATGAAATATTTGCAACTTACCCGTGTTCCTATTGTGGATTTTCGGAAGAAACTTTATAGTACAGTCAGGTTGGAAAACCAATTTGTATGCGAAGGGAGAAAATCTATGAAAAACATGATTGAGATTGAACATCTGAATAAAAGTTTTGGCAGTGTGAAAGCAGTGCAGGATTTAAGTTTTCGGGTGAAGCCGGGAGAATTGTTTGCTTTTTTGGGACTGAACGGAGCAGGAAAAAGCACTACGATATCCATCATGTGCGGCCAGTTAAAGAGAGATGGCGGAACCGTTTGGATTGCAGGAGAGAATCTGGACAAAAATGAGAACAAAATTAAGAGCAGCCTTGGTGTTGTATTTCAGAATTCTGTATTGGATAAGTCGCTGACCGTTTATGATAATCTGTTGAACCGGGCAGCGTTATATGGTATCACCGGAAGGGCATTTGAAAGGCGTCTTATAGAGCTTTCTGAATTGCTGGAATTTAAAAATTTATTAAAGCGTACAGTCGGTAAGCTTTCAGGCGGACAAAGGCGGCGTATTGATATTGCCAGGGCATTATTCCATAGACCGCAGATATTGATTTTGGATGAGCCGACGACGGGACTTGATCCACAGACCAGAAAAGCCGTCTGGAATGTAGTGGAGAAATTGCGCAGGGAAGAAAATATGACGGTCTTTTTAACTACACATTATATGGAAGAAGCAGCAGATGCCGACTATGTGGTCATTCTTGACAGTGGGAAAATTGCAGCAGAGGGTACACCGCTTGCCTTAAAGAACCGTTATACCGGAGATTTTGTTACGCTGTATGGTGTAACAAAGGAAGAAGCGGAAGCCTTTGCACTGCCCTGTGAACAGGTGAATGACGGCTACCGTCTGGCAGTGGAAAATACCGCTGCGGCGACGCAGATGATCGTAAAACATCCGGAAATATTTCGGGATTATGAGATTACAAAAGGAAAAATGGATGATGTTTTTCTTGCAGTAACAGGAAAATCATTGAAAGGGGACGAGGAATCATGAGAGAATTAAAAGCTATGATACAGCGTGACACAAAATTGTTTTTTAAAGATAAAGGAATGTTTTTTACTTCATTGGTTACACCACTTATTTTATTGTTGCTGTTTGTGACATTTCTGGGAAATGTATATCGTGAGAGCTTTGAGAATTTTATTCCGGCAGGGATGGAAGTGCCGGAGGAATTGTTGGAGGGATTCGTGGGAGGCTGGCTGTTTTCTTCTCTTTTGGCAGTCTGCTGTGTGACAGTTGCGTTTTGTTCCAATATGCTGATGGTCCAGGATAAAGTGACAGGGGCAAGAGCTGATCTTACAATGGCACCGGTAAAAAAATCCACACTGGCATTTGGCTATTATATTTCTACGGCACTTGCAACCATGATTATCTGTGCTGTGGCATTACTTGCCTGCTTTCTTTATCTTTATCGGGTGGGCTGGTATCTGTCAGCAGAAGATGTATTGTTTACCCTTTTAGATGTATTTTTACTGGTGCTTTTTGGTACGGCTTTATCTTCAGTGGTAAATTTCTTTTTATCAACACAGGGGCAGATTACAGCGGTCGGAACAATTATCAGCGCTGCGTATGGATTTATCTGTGGAGCATATATGCCGATTTCTCAATTTTCCGATGGCATACAGAAATTCATTTCGTTCTTGCCGGGAACCTATGGTACGGCGTTACTGCACAAGCATCTGATGCGTGGTGTACTGGATGAACTGGAAGGTGCATATTTTCCTTCAGAAGTGGTAGAGCAGATACGGGATGGATTTGACAATAACCTGTATTTTCTTGATAATAAAGTGGAGACAAGTACCATGTATTTGATTTTGGGAGGTTCGATTCTTGCACTGATGGTCATTTATGTATTGCTCAATATGGGGAAGCAGGCAATTCGGCGCTCAAAATAGGAACGACTATACATAAAAAGGAGAATGGATATGGGTGTAACAATGTATGCCATCGTTAATTTGGCGGTGACAGCGGTCGTGCTTTTTATTCTTCCACTTGCCGCTGTCATTTTCTGGAAGAGAAGAAATGGGGAGAAAGTATCGTGGAAACCTCTGCTTATCGGGGCAGCAGGTTTTATCGTGTCGGTAAGGGTTCTGGAACTTATTGTCCATATGTTTTGTATTGTAATGGATAATCCGGTGTCCCGCTTTATCAATGGAAATACGGCTGTCTATGTGATTTATGGCATTATGATGGCAGGTATTTTTGAGGAATGTGGCAGGTATATCATAATCCGCTTTTTAATGAAAAAGAATAAAACACGGGAAAATATGGTTATGTACGGAATCGGACATGGCGGAATTGAGGTATGGGCGATTTCATTGATGGCGGTGATAAGCTATCTTATGATAGCTGTCATGGTATATACGGAAGGAACAGAAAATGCGTTAGCTGCACTTGGAATGGCAGGAGGTGATCCGGCATATCAGTTGATGCTTGATAATATAGCAGGTTTTGGTGTCAGTACATCAGTGCTGTGGATTGCGGAGCGCGTTTTTTGCATGCTCATACATATTTCCCTTACTCTTGTTGTTTTCGAGGGAATACAGAAAGGTACAAAAAAATATCTTTTGCTCGCAATCTTTTTTCATGCGGTGGTGGATATTATGCCGGCTTTGTATCAAAGAGGGGTTGTACCATTATATGTTTCAGAAATCTGGCTTGCGGTTTGCTGCATTGCACTGCTCGTCTGGGTAAAAAGAAGGAGTCAAAGCAAATGAATAGGGAATGGTCAGAATTAAATAAAACAATGCAGCAGCAGATAAAGAAGCAGCAGACTTTTGATGAAGGGATTGATACTTTATTATTGCTGCGAAAAAAAATGATGGAACAGATTCTGGAATTCCGGGATATATTAGCCCCTGAGGATTTTCATGCGATACCCTTTATCAATGCAGACGGTTATCATAGCAAAACAATCGCCTATTCGTTGTATCATATATTCCGGATTGAAGATATTGTTGCAAATTCGTTGATCAGAAAAGAGGAAGAAATTTATTTTACCGGTCATTATCAGGAAAGGATGAAGTCTCCAATCATAACAACCGGAAATGAACTGGTAAAACAGGAGATAGCGGATTTTTCCATGAAGCTTGATCTGGACGCACTATATCAATATGTGGCAGAAGTAAATACCGGTACGACGGAACTATTAAAGCAGATCACCTATAGAGATCTGAAAACAAAAATGACGGAACAGGATAGGGAAAATCTGCGTTTACTTGGCGTGGTAAGTAAAGATGAAAGTGCTGTCTGGCTTATTGATTACTGGTGCAACAAGAATATTCAGGGATTAATAAAAATGCCGTTTTCAAGACATTGGATTATGCATGTAGAAGCAAGTTTGCGTATAAAGAATAAAATTCTCCGGTAAAATAGCAAAAATAGTCGAGCGCATCCGAATCCATCCCGGTAAAATGATTTATGTCAGGAGGAGATGAATATGAAAGAACAGATTTTAGCGGTTCAGCGGATGCAGGACTATATAGAAAAGCATTTGACGGAGACGATAACTCTTGCAGATTTGGCTTCAGTTTCCTTATTTTCCCCGTGGCATTCTCATCGAATGTTTAAGGAACAGACCGGTTTGACACCTGCCGAATATATTAGACGGCTGCGCCTCTCAAAATCAGCGTTACGGCTGCGGGACGAAAAGTGCAAGGTCATAGATGTAGCGTTTGATTTAGGATTTGGCAGTGCAGACGGTTATACGAGAGCTTTTTTTCGAGAGTTTGGCTGTACGCCCGGAGAATATGCTGCCCGGCCTTTTCCGATTCCGTTGTTCATCCCTTATGGCGTAAAATTCAGGAATTTAAGAAAGGATGCGTGTGAGATGGAAGAAGTACGGAATGTTTTTATTCAGGTCATTGAAAAGCCGAAGCGAAAAGTCATTATAAAACGAGGCGTGAAGGCTGCCGATTACTTTGCTTATTGTGGTGAGGTAGGCTGTGATGTCTGGGGAATTCTTACCAGTATGACTTCTCTTTGTGGAGAGCCGGTATGTATGTGGCTGCCGGAAAGATACCGGAAGAAAGGAACTTCGAAATATGTGCAGGGTGTAGAGGTGGATACTGACTATGCCGGTGAGGTGCCGGACGGATTTGATGTTATGGAACTGCCTGCCGCAAAATACCTGATGTTTCAGGGAGAACCCTTTAAAGAGGAAGATTATTGCGAAGCAATCGTGGAAGTACAAAGAGCAGCAAAAAA
>CAMBKU010000091.1 GCA_945868305.1 uncultured Lachnospiraceae bacterium
GAGTGTGTGGCAGTTATGGGGCCTTCCGGTTCCGGAAAATCCACGCTGCTTTATCAGGTGTCCGGTATGGATCGTGCTACGAAAGGTGAGGTATGGCTTGGCGAGGCAGAACTCGGCAGGTTGTCAGAGGATGAACTGGCCAAATTGCGCCTGCACCGGATGGGCTTTGTTTTTCAGCAGATGAATATGCTGTCAAACTTAAACATTCTGGATAATATTTTACTTCCTGCCCATTACGCAAAAAATGGAAAAAGAGATGCGAAGAAACTGATGGAAAAGCTTCAGGTTGCAGAACTTGCGGAACGAAAGATTACGGAGGTCTCAGGGGGCCAGCTTCAAAGGGCATGTATTTGCAGGAGTATGATAAATCATCCGGAAATTCTGTTTGCGGATGAACCCACCGGAGCGTTAAATCAGAGTGCCGCCGGGGAGGTCATGACCGAATTGTTAAAATTGAATCATGATGGAATGACAGTTCTGATGGTGACACACGACAGTAAAATTGCAAGCAGATGCGGAAGAATTCTGTACCTTTTAGACGGCGGTATCCGGGGAGAACTTTCACTTACAGATTTAAACGAAACTCAGATGAAAGAACGGGAAGCAAGGGTTGGCGGATGGCTGAAGAAAATGGGATGGTAAAAAATTTTTTCTAAAATTGAAACCTTAAGAATGGATGGCTGGTATTACTTATGAAAAGCGATGCGCATGCAAAAAAAATTTTTAAGGGAGAAAGACAAGAATGAAAAATAAAAAATTTATAATGATTATGATGATGACAGCGGTAATAGCAGCAGGCAGTACAGGTTGTGAGAAAAGGGCAGATACGGTGGGACAGCCGGTGGCTGCAACAGAAGAAAGGGTAGAAAGCACAGAAATAGAAGACAAAGGAGACACAAAAGTAGAAGATACGGAGACAGCGAAGCCAGAACTTGAGGCGGCGCGCAAAGAGGAATTACAGAAAGAGGAGGTACAGACAGAGGAAGAAGTTGTGGCGGAGCAGACGGTGGAGGAAACAGGAGCATCAGCCTTTGACGGTGAATTGTCAGAAGACTGGACCGACATGCAGTTCGTTTTTGACGGGAATTCCTATGAACTTCCGGCATCCTATCGGGAACTGGAACAAAGCGGATGGAGTTTTGATTTGGCGAAGTATGGATATTCGGATGGATATATCTTAAATCCGGGTGATAAGACCTATGATACGATAGAACTTTCTAATCCGGCATATGATGAAGATATTACGGTATGGGTAGGATTTATCAATACGAGCGATACGGCAAAAGATATTTTGGACTGTGAAATCTGGAGCATCCAGCTGGATACCTGCAAAGGGTTTACGCAGGTGGAAAATCATCCGGATATGAAGGTGGCGAAAGGCATCGGTATCGGAAGCAGCAGGGAAGAAGTAGAGGCAGCCTTTGGACCGTGCGATGATATTTATGAGGCAGATGGAGACTGTAATTATGTAACTTATAATTATGAAGTGGATTATACGTATCATCTGAAACTGACGATTTATGATGACAAGGGAGTAACTGCGATTGCAATGAGCAGTTATGAAAGATAAAATATACGATTTATTCCAATTTTTATGCTGTTGGTTCCTGCAATATTGACTTCCGCGAGATATAATTTATAATAAAATTAGTAATAAATATACGGAAGATTAAGGAGGCAGGCAGCATGGATTCTTCTAAAAGGAACAGATTTCTAGGAAGTATTAAAGGGAATATTATTTCATACGTTGCGTTATGTACGGTGATTATTATTGCAGTAACGGCAACGCTTAACAGCATTGTCTTTAGGAATGTACTTATGACGAATGGGCATAACACGCTTCGGGAAGAAGCGGAGTATAACAGTGAGCTTATTGATGAGTGGCTTGAGAGACAGGCTGATATTGTTATTACGATGAAAAGTGCGCTTGAGACAATGGATACGGATGATATGGAATCCGTTATGGATTTCTTGGAGGTAAATCTGGCAGAGAATCCGGATGCTCTTATGTATTATTGTTGTCTTGCCTATGATGGAGGAGTTTTTCCGGCAGACCATTCTTCTCTTGATCTTGATCCAACTACAAGAAGCTGGTGGATAGATGCAGTAGAGAAGGGAGATTTGATATATACAGAGCCTTACACAGATTATGCGACAGGTCAGATGATCGTATCCATTGCAGCACCTTTTACCATGAGTGGAGAGCAGGCAGTCATCCTTGCAGATATTACGATTGACAGTCTGATTGAAATGGTACAGAATGTAGGAACGGATGGGAGTGTGCAGACCTTTCTTCTTGCGGAAGATAACAGTGTAATTACCCATGAGAATGAAGAATATTTGCCAAAGGAAACAGGAAATACGATTTTATCCGATGTGTTGCAGATTGATCTGGAAAAAACAGATGTGTCAAAATTTACGGATTACGATGGTGTTTCCAAGTATTATGTTGTGCAGGAAATCGGAACGACAGGGTGGCGGTTTGGAATAACCCAGCCTACCTCTGTGATCAGTAATAAAATCAGGAATAATTTAATGATGCCTTTGGCAGTGGATATCATACTTTTAGTATTGTTTATTATTTTGTTGAATATAGTGGTCAATAAGTTGCTAAAGCCGATGGATTCCATGAAAAACTTCATTCGAGAAAAAGTAATTGGAACGAAAAATTGTAAAGTAGAGAAAAACGAAGTCAGAGAAATCAGCTATTTGATTGAGGAAATGGAAAGCAGATTTATTTCGACCATACATAAAACACAGCAGGAAGCCCTTGGAATTAGGGATATGATATCGGGAACGGACAGTCATGTATCTGATATGAATGGAAATATCATGGAAATCAGTGCAATTATGGAGGAAACTGGGGCGAGCATAGCTACACAGACAGCCAGTATCAGTAATATTGACGAGAATTGCCAGGATGTTGCAAAAGCGATGGATGAACTGGCGAAGAGTACACAGACGATTACAGAGCGGGCAAATGAAATTATTGTAAGAGTGGAACAGATGGTTCCCGAACTGTTAAACGACAAGAAAAATGCGATTGAAATTACGTTAGACAGTAAGAAAAACCTTGAGAATGCGATTGAAGAAACAAAGGTAATTGGAGAAATTGTAGAAGTATCGCAGGCAATCAGTGCAATTGCGGAACAGACGAATTTACTGGCACTGAATGCGTCCATTGAAGCAGCAAGAGCGGGAGAAGCCGGAAAAGGGTTTGCAGTGGTTGCAGATGAGATAAAGCAGCTAAGTAATACCACCGGCAACGAGATTGATAAAGTAAATGAATTGGTTAACAAGGTTATGGAGAGTGTGAAAAAACTTTCCAATGCCAGTGATAAGATTATTTCATTTTTGGATGAAATAGTACTGAAAGACTACGATAAGCTGGAGATGCTTGCAGGCAGCTATAAAGAGGATGCGGCTTATTATGTTGAGGTCAGCAGTGTGTTAGGTTCGCATACGGAAGAACTGAGTACATCCATCACCAACATCAATCAGATTTTGAGTACCATTGATGTATCACAGAAAGAACTGGATGAGGCGGTTCAATCGGTAAATAGAAATCTGCAGTCAATTACAAATGCAAGTGAGAATGTTTCATCAGAAACAAAGGATGTTATGAAAAGTGTTACATCCCTTCAGGCGACAGTAGAACAATTCAATCTGTAGAATGCCGGGGAGAAAAAAAGGAAAAACAATATCGCATAAGCCGAGGAGCAATCCCCGGCTTTTTTGTTATGGCGACGAGGAAAATGAATATCGTGCTTGTACTATACAAACATTTGTTCTAATGTTATAATTATCTTATGAAGAAGAAATACTAATTAGAAAAAGCAGGAGAGGTGGTGTTTTCTGGATGGAGGAAAGAATATATCTTTGCATAGATTTGAAGTCGTTTTATGCCTCCGTGGAGTGTGTGGAGCGTGGGCTTGATCCTTTGACCACCAACCTGGCAGTAGCCGACCCAGAGCGAAGTGAGAAAACAATATGTCTTGCCATTTCCCCGTCTATGAAGGCACTGGGGATTAAGAACCGATGCAGGGTGTTTCAGATACCAAAGAATGTAAAGTATATCATGGCGCCTCCGCGGATGAAGTTGTATATTGATTATTCGGCAGATATCTATGCCATATATTTGAAATACATTGCGAAAGAGGATATCCATGTGTACTCTATTGATGAGGCTTTTTTGGATGTTACTCACTATCTTTCCCTGTATCAGCTTACCGCAAAAGAACTCGCAGTGCAGATTATGGCGGATATAAAAGAAAATACCGGAATCACGGCAACGGCAGGGATTGGCACCAATTTGTATCTGGCGAAGGTGGCATTAGACATTACTGCAAAGCATGCCAGAGATAATACGGGTTATCTTGACGAGAAATTATATCAGAAGACACTGTGGAACCACAGGCCGCTTACTGATTTCTGGAGAGTGGGAGCCGGGACAGTAAAAAGACTTGGCAGTATGGGGATTCTGACAATGGGTGATATTGCTCATGCGGATGAAGATATGCTATACCGTATGTTTGGCGTGGATGCGGAACTTCTGATAGACCATGCATGGGGCAGGGAAAGCACTACGATGGAGGATATAAAGGCATACAAACCGAAAAGTAATTCGCTTTCCAGCGGACAGGTGCTTTCAAGGGATTATTCCTTTGAGGAATGTGAATTGATTGTAAAGGAAATGACGGATGCCCTTTGCCTCGATCTGGCAGATAAGGGGTTGGTTACACAGTCTTTTACGTTGATGATAGGATATTCCAATGAACTTGGAATAAAGCCTGCAACGGGAACTGCATCCATGACAGTGACAACTAATTCCTACCGGGTAATTATTCCCTATGTGCTTGAACTTTATGAGCGTATTGTACAGAGGGATAAGCCAATCCGCAGATTAAGTGTGACCTGTAATGGTGTGGTGAGTGAGGTATATGAGCAGTATGACCTTTTTACAGATTATGCGGTCATTGAGCGGGACAGGAAGCTACAAAAAGCGGCTCTTGAGATAAAGCGAAGGTTTGGGAAAAATGCTCTGATTCGGGGAATGGATCTGCAGAGAGCAGGGACTACAGTAGAACGCAATCAACAGATTGGAGGGCATAAGAGTGGAGAGTAAGATACATCCGAAAATGGATCAAAGCAATCGTGCGAAACAGTTTATGCCTTTTGATGCCTTAAGAGGTTTCCGGGAGGCATTGGCGGAGAAGGAGCGGATTATCGTACCGAAGCGGGAGTTGTCTGAAGAACAGAAGGCAAAGCTGGATAATAAGCTGCACCAGATTCACAGAATGGATATTGTTACAGCAGAGTTTTTTCAAAATGGGGAATATGTGCAGGTGACTGGGGTGGTATCAAGGATAGACGAAATAAGCAGGGTGTTAAAGATAGTGAACACAAAAATTCCTTTTGATGATATCGCTGATCTGAGGAGATAAAATGGAAAGGAGGAAATACTAATTAGAAAAAGCAGTGCATGAAGAAAAAAATTGTCAAAAAATTCTAGCACTCACCTCTTGACAGTGCTAACAAAACATGATATACCTACACTAGAACAAATAAAGATTTCACGTTTTGGGTAGGAAGGAGGAGTTTTCATGAATATCCAGAAGTTTACACAAAAGTCAGTAGAAGCAATTAATGATTGTGAAAAATTAGCATATGAATACGGCAATCAGGAAATCGAGCAGGAGCATCTTTTGGTGGCATTACTGCGCCAGGAGGATGGTTTGATTTTGAAACTGGTTGAAAAGATGGAAATCAATAAGGAATACTTTTTAAACAGTGCAGAGAGTAAGCTTGCTGCCCGGGTAAAGGTATCTGGAGGGCAGATATACATCGGTCAGGATTTAAATAAGGTGTTGGTTAGTGCCGAGGATGAGGCAAAGCGCATGGGAGATGAATATGTTTCCGTGGAGCATCTGTTCCTTACCCTGTTAAAATATCCGAACAAGGCAATGAAGGAACTGTTTAAAGAATTCGGCATCACAAAAGAGCGTTTCTTACAGGCACTTTCTACCGTACGGGGAAACCAGAGAGTGACTTCCGATAATCCGGAAGCAACCTATGACACCTTGGAAAAATACGGCTATGACATGGTGGAGCGGGCAAGAGACCAGAAGCTTGATCCGGTTATCGGCAGAGACGCGGAGATTAGAAATGTGGTTCGTATTTTGTCCCGGAAAACGAAGAACAATCCGGTGCTAATCGGTGAGCCGGGTGTCGGCAAGACTGCAGTCGTAGAAGGTCTGGCACAGCGTATTGTGCGGGGAGATGTACCGGAGGGGTTAAAGGATAAAAAACTGTTTGCACTTGATATGGGCGCACTGGTGGCAGGAGCAAAATACCGCGGTGAATTTGAGGAGCGCTTAAAGGCAGTTTTGGATGAAATTAAGAAATCTGAAGGTCAGATTATTCTCTTTATCGATGAATTGCATACGATTGTCGGAGCAGGTAAGACGGACGGCGCTATGGATGCGGGACAGCTCTTAAAACCGATGCTGGCAAGGGGAGAACTGCACTGTATTGGTGCAACAACCTTAGATGAATACCGTGAATACATCGAAAAGGATGCGGCACTGGAACGGCGTTTCCAGCCGGTTACGGTAGATGAGCCGACGGTGGAGGACACGATTTCTATTCTTCGTGGTTTAAAGGAGCGTTACGAGGTATTTCATGGTGTAAAGATTACAGACTCTGCACTGGTATCAGCAGCAGTTCTTTCTAATCGATACATTTCGGACCGTTTTCTGCCGGATAAGGCAATTGATCTGGTGGATGAAGCATGTGCGCTTATCAAGACGGAGCTTGATTCCATGCCGACGGAACTGGATGAGTTGAATCGCCGTGTTATGCAGATGGAGATTGAGGAGACAGCTTTAAAGAAAGAGGAAGACCATTTAAGCAAAGAACGTCTGGCAAATCTGCAAAAAGAACTGGCAGATTTGCATACGGAATTCGATACCAGAAAAGCGCAGTGGGATAATGAAAAGAAAGCCGTTGAAAAAGTACAGAAATTAAGAGAAGAACTGGAGGGGCTGCGTAAGGAAATTGAACAGGCAAAACAGAATTACGATTTAAATAAAGCTGCGGAACTGCAGTACGGCAGACTGCCCCAGTTGGAGGAACAGCTTGCTATTGAGGAAGACAAGGTGAAAAACGAAGACCTTTCTTTGGTGCATGAGAGTGTTACCGAGGAGGAAATTGCGCGGATCATTTCTCGCTGGACAGGTATTCCGGTGGCTAAATTAAATGAGAGCGAAAGGAACAAGACATTGCATCTCGACGAGGAACTGCACAAACGTGTCGTTGGACAGGACGAGGGCGTGACAAAAGTGACAGAGGCTATTATTCGTTCTAAAGCGGGTATCAAAGATCCAACGAAGCCGATTGGTTCCTTCCTGTTTCTGGGGCCTACCGGTGTAGGTAAGACAGAACTTGCAAAAGCACTTGCAGCGAATTTGTTTGATGATGAGAGCAACATGGTGCGTCTTGATATGAGCGAATATATGGAGAAATATTCTGTTTCCCGTCTGATTGGAGCGCCTCCTGGATATGTGGGCTATGAAGAAGGCGGACAGCTTACCGAGGCAGTACGGAGAAAACCGTATTCCGTTGTACTTTTTGACGAGGTGGAAAAGGCGCATCCGGATGTATTTAATATCCTGCTTCAGGTGCTGGATGATGGACGTATCACCGATTCACAGGGCAGGACGGTAGACTTTAAGAATACCATCCTTATTATGACATCGAATCTTGGTTCTGCGCATCTTCTGGAAGGAATTGACGAAAACGGCGATATTAATCCCGAGTGTGAGGAAGCGGTGTTGAATGAGTTACGTGGGCATTTCAGACCAGAGTTTTTGAACCGTCTGGATGAGATTATCATGTTTAAACCGCTCACGAAAAACAACATCGGAAATATCATTCATCTTTTGATGGATGATTTAAACCACAGACTGGTGGATAAGGAAATTTCGGTGGAACTGACTCCGGTAGCAGAGGATTACGTGGTGGAACGCGGTTACGACCCGGTTTACGGTGCAAGACCGCTCAAACGGTATCTGCAAAAGACGGTGGAGACTTTGGCGGCGAAGCTGATTCTGGCAGATGAAGTTCATGCCGGAGATACCATTGTGATTGATGTCTGCGATGGAGCACTAAAGGCATTTTCCAGACAGAATGCTTAAGATTTTTGCTGATTTGTGATATTGCGTTTTCTGTTTACCTGATATAATATAAAAAGTAAAGTTGGAAAAAAACAGGAAATATTACAAAAGAGAACAGTGGTACTGTGTTCGAGGGAGACATAAAGATGAAATTATGCCAGATTGAACAGGGAAAAGCAGTCACAATTAACGCAAAAAATCAAAAGGGCTTGTCTTTGAGCTATAAGACAAAAACAGTATTTGATTTTAATGAAATGCTGTTTGTGGAACCGGTGAAAAAGAAGAAGGCAATACTGGATTTCTCAGGAAAGGATGTTTCCATATCGGTCACGTATGTGATGGAGGATGGAACGGTGCTGGAATGGAAAAGGTGTGCTGTTAGAAATATAAGCTATCAAAAGGAAATCTATACTGTGCTGTACGCGGCGGAGGACGGAAAGAAGGTCAATCGCAGGAACACGTATCGTCAGTTCCTTTCTTATGATGGTATGCTGCACTTTGGCAAGAACCGGAAAGAGTTGGAGGTAAAAGTGCGTGACATCAGTGTTATGGGTGTCGGTATTATTATGGAAGAAGAACACGATATGAAGGAATTAGGACTGATAAATCTGGAGTATCAGGATGAAGAATTTGATATGCCGATTCGTGTATATGCGAGTCCGGTGCGCATGGAAAAGCTGGATGAATCCCGCACTGCTTATGGATGCCGTATCGTGCAGTCTGATACGAATCTGGGGCGTTATATTGCGGCAAAGCAAAAAAGTGAGGCGTGCCGGGTGCATGGTACGTATTTTGATATCAGTAAATTTTTTCATGGTAACAGAAAAAAGTAATAATTGAAAAGAAACGCTTGTCTTTGAAGTAGGAGACGGGCGTTTCTTTT
>CAMBKU010000092.1 GCA_945868305.1 uncultured Lachnospiraceae bacterium
ACCAGAACATCCTCATCTGTTATGATGCCGCTCTCCGTCACAAATACCTTATCCTCCCCTACCATATTTCTAAGACGCTTCGTATTATCTAATGAAATGGTAAAGTCTTTTAGATTCCGGTTATTGACGCCAATGATTCTCGCATCCAATCGCAGCGCCCGTTCCATTTCCTCCTCATCATGAACCTCCACCAAAGCATCCAGCCCTAACGATCTCGCAAGTTCATAAAAGCCTTTCATTTCTGCATCATCCAAAATTGCTGCAATCAGAAGTATCGCATCCGCTCCAATGACCTTTGCCTCATAGAACTGATACTCATCGATCATGAAATCCTTTCTCAAAATCGGGAGATTCGATTTTGCCCGTATCTGCTTTAAATATTCCACATTCCCATGAAAGTGGTCTTCTTCGGTAAGACAGGAGATTGCATCCACCGATGCATTATACTCTGTAATCCGTTCCATCAAGTCCATCTTCTGTGGTATATTGCCAAGACTGGGAGAAGCCTTTTTAAACTCTCCGATAATGGAAATTCCCGGCTTTTTCAATGCCTCATAAAAGGAATGTTCCTCTTTTTTGTACGCCGCTGCATTCCTTTTCATCTCAGTTTCACTAATCCTTGCTTTATGCTCTGCTAAACGTACTTTTTTGTCTGCTACAATATCATCCAAAATCATCCTAAATCACTCCGTTAATAAAATTTTCAATCATCCGTTTTCCGTGCTCCGTATAAATGGATTCCGGATGAAACTGTAATCCTGCCACCGGATAATCTTTGTGACGCATCGCCATAATCTCTCCATCTTCTGTCTCCGCTAAAATCTTCAAACACTCAGGTAGTCCTTCTTTTTTAACTGCCAGCGAATGGTAACGCGCCACTTTAATCGGGCTGTCGATTCCGGTAAAAATACTGTCGCCCTCATGCGCGATTACAGACTGTTTTCCGTGGAAAATCTTCTTTGCATAGCTTACGGTTGCTCCGAAAGCTTCTCCGATACACTGGTGTCCCAGGCAAATACCTAGAATCGGAATTTTATCATAAAACTCCCTGATTGTCTCGATACAAATGCCTGCTTCCTTTGGACTTTTCGGCCCCGGAGATAACACGATACGTTCCGGTGCAAATTCTTTTATTTCCTGAATTGTAATTTTATCGTTCCGCACGACCTTGATATCGTCATGAAAAATTCCCATGTACTGATACAGGTTATAAGTAAAGGAATCATAGTTATCAATTAACAGTATCATAAGTTTTCCTCCTCAATCAATGTCTTTGCCAGTGCCATTACCTTATTGCAGCACTCATTGTATTCGTTCTCCGGCACGGAATCTGCCACGATTCCTGCGCCCGCCTGTAAATAAACCTTATTTTGCTTTTTAATCATCGTCCGAATAGTAATACAAAAATCCATGTTTCCTGAAAAATCAATATATCCTGTCGCTCCGCCGTAAAGTCCTCTCCGCACGCTTTCCAGTTCGTCAATAATTTCCATGGCACGAATCTTCGGTGCCCCGCTTAGGGTTCCTGCCGGAAGGAATGACGCTACCAGATCAAATGGATGATAATCTCCCTTCTTTTGACCCTCCACCTGGGAAACAATGTGCATGACGTGGGAATAATTCTGCACCTGCATAAACTGAGTTACTTTTACCGTTCCAAATTCGGAAATCCTTCCCATGTCGTTTCTTGCCAAATCCACCAGCATAACATGCTCTGCCTTTTCCTTTTCATCATTTAGAAGATCTACTCTGAGCAGTTCATCTTCCTCTTTATCCTTTCCCCTTTTTCTTGTACCTGCAATCGGACAGGTATAAATATGATTCTCTTTCTGCTTAACTAACATCTCCGGCGAACTACCGATTACTTCAAACTCGCCAAAATTGAAATAGTAAAGATATGGAGAAGGATTTAAGATGCGCAGAGCTTTATAAAGTTCAAATCCATCCTGTTTCGTCTCTAAAGTCCAACGCTGGGAGAGTACAGTCTGGAAAATGTGTCCTTCTTTGATATATTCTTTGATTTTATTTACTTTTTCACTGTATTCCTCCAATGTATCAGACTGTTTTACGATAACCCCGTCACGCTCATATTTTTTCTTCGGCTCTGCGGTATTTTCTCTTGCCTTTTTTATCATTTCTTCCGCTTTCGCCAGAGCACGGCTCTTTCCCTCCGCGCTGTCTTCCTCCAAAACGATTCCGGTCAGTGTCTCTGCCACATGGTCCACCATAATAAATTTTGTCATTAACATCATCTGAACCGTCTCCACACCGATTTCATCCGGGTTGTCATCCGGCAGTTTTTCACTGTATCGCACAAAATCATAGCCAAGATTTCCAACCAGCCCGCCGGAAAATGCAAGCTCCTTATTTTCCTTTACAATATCAAATTCATCATAATATTCCTTTAACAATTCTAAAGGATTTCCCTCCCTTACTTCCTCGCTGCCGTCTGCCTTTGTAATAACTAACGCATTTCCTCTTGAAGTAATGATTTCCTCTGGGTTCTCCCCAAAAAAGGTATAACGATCATAATTCTTATCATAACTTTCCAACAGGAATCCCTTTTGCTTCCCAACAAGATTCTCATACATTCCGGTTGCCGTTTCATTCACAATACTGACCGTTTTTCGATAAACCTTTAATCTTCTTTTCATACAATTTCCTCCTCAAAACAAAAAAAGTCCCCGGCTTAAGCTGCTTTGCTTAAAGCCAGGGACGAAATTTCTTCGTGGTGCCACCCTTTTTCATGATAAGCCCACTGCAAGTTTTTCATAAAAAAACGTGTACTCCCGAACCGGAAAATACACGCCACCAATTTGCTTATCATCTCATCTGATACAGAATCCTCTATATCTTACCCCTGTAACGTAGGGAAACGGCATCCGCTACTACTGTTTCACTTCGCATCTCACAAATCCATTCCCGTTAAGCATAAACTGCAATGAACTATCTTACTGTCTCGCACCAAGCGACAGCTCTCTGAAAGAATCGTACACGGTACTACTTTTGCTCTTAGATTTTAACTCTTTAAATTGTTAATAGAATATCACAAGAAAGTGTCTGTGTCAATCAAATTTTTGATTTTTTTCTTTTTCATAAATTATTTTTTTTGATTATGATATGCTAAAAAAAGCAACAGCGCGATAAAAACCGCAAGTGCTACTCCTGCAAGTATACTTCCACCACGATTCTCCGACACCTCTGTCACCACCGCTCCATCTGTATCCTCATCCCAGTACAAAAACTCCGTATCCTCGTCCTGCATCTCACTTCCGCCGCTTTCCGGCTCCCCGACCTCATCCA
The DNA here is from genome assembly GCA_945868305.1 of uncultured Lachnospiraceae bacterium. Taxonomy (GTDB): domain Bacteria; phylum Bacillota; class Clostridia; order Lachnospirales; family Lachnospiraceae; genus Roseburia_D. The sequence continues at coordinate 3,304 of CAMBKU010000092.1, forward strand.
ACATTCCCTGTGACATACTCCCCTCTGTCGCTTTTAAAGTTAGGGCATGTTCATACAGATAATCCGCTGCTGTATCCGATGCCAGCCTAAGATAGGTTTCATCCTTCGCTGAATCCAACTCAAATGCATCAAGCAATTCCTGTAGCAGCCAATGTGTTTTATAGCTGTTCCACACCGCCTGTCTTAGTTCCTCGGCTGTATCTGCCACAAACTTTTTTTCAATAAAAAAGCCAAAGCTCTCCTCCTGTGTTGACACTTTCGCTCCGTAATACTGCATAAGCGTCCTGGAAAAAGATTCTTTCTTATAGGTGTCAAGCATATTTGCCGCATCAATATCCGCATGAAAATCTGCCTCATTCCAATAGCTTTCTGCTGAAAGGAAACGCTCCGCAGCCATCTTACGGTCTGTAATGCCATTTGCTTTTAATTCCCATGCAAACTCCGTCAGGTCTCCAATCCAGCCACCTGCATCATCTCCAACATAAATAGAAGCAGCCATATGTAAAAAGTCCACTCCATAGCCGGAAGGAACCGTCAACGTATCAATCTGCTTTAACCTCTCTAAACTTTCATCTTTCTCTTTTACATAGGCTTCAAAATCATCGTCTTTCCTGATTGCTACTCTTTCCCACAATCCACCGCTGTAACGGTCTGAAATGAGATAACACATAGCAATCCGCTTTGCATCCACGCCATCTGTTTCCTTCAAATAATCTCTGGCAAGCTGTTCTAGTTTTTCAATTCTGGCTATCGTTTCCTCAAAAGTAAGCTCAGATGCCGCAAAAGTTTCCTGCTTTCCTGTCAAAATAACTAATAGAAAAAGGAGAAGCGACAGAATTCCTGCCGCCCATCTCCTTATTTGTTCTTTTTTCATTCTCATACTGTTTTTTACTTTGAAATTAATATCCGGTCATTGTCCAGACGTTTTCCTGCGTTCTCCTTAAATTTTTCCAACAGATCATCTACTGTCAAATGACTACGTTCCTCACCGGATACATCAAAAATAATACTGCCTGCATCCATCATAAGCGTCCGGTTGCCAAGTTCTAATGCCTGATGCATATTGTGCGTGACCATCAATGCCGTAATATGCCGCTCTGCAATAATCTGTTTTGTCAATTCCAATACCTTTTGTGCAGTAGCCGGATCCAGAGCCGCCGTGTGCTCATCCAGTAAAAGTATTTTCGGCGTCACCATAGTTGCCATCAAAAGCGTCAATGCCTGCCGTTGTCCGCCGGATAACAGTCCTACCGGCTGCTTCATCCGGTCTTCCAGTCCCATATCGAGCAACGCCAACTGTTCACGAAATTTTATCTTATCTGCCTTATTGATACGGCTGAAATAATCATGACGAACTGTTTTTGCCCGAAGATACGCAAGTGCCATATTTTCTTCTATCGTCATACCGGGTGCCGTGCCCCGCAATGGATCCTGGAACAGATGTCCAATATCATGACTGCGCAGATGTTCCTTTTTATAGGTTATATCCTCACCATCAAGCAAAATCTCACCCTCATCCACATAAAAACCTCCGGTGATGGCATTGAACATCGTAGATTTTCCTGCACCATTACTTCCAACGATGGTAGCAAAGTCCCCATCTTTCAAATCAAGGTTTAAGTCTATGAGGGCCTTTTTTTCATTTACCGTTCCCGGATTGAATGTCTTACTGATGTGTCTTAATTCTAACATATCAGCCCTCCTTTCTCCTGCGGATTGCCGCAGATTTCTGCTTTGTGAAAGCAGCCCTTTTTTTCAGATACGGAAATGCAATCGCCACTGCAACGATAATCGCCGAAACCAGCTTTAAGCATTCTGCCGGAACATTTAAGCGAAGCGCCACTGCCACAATAAAACGATATAGACAGCTTCCCAGCACAACACCGCATACCCGCCGAAACATGGAGCCTTTTCCAATTAAAGATTCTCCAATGATCAGACTGGCAAGTGCAATCGTTACCATTCCAGTTCCAAGATTGATATCACAGGACTTCTGGTATTGCGCAAGCAACGCACCGGAAAGCCCGGTCAGCGAGTTTGCAACACAAAGACCAACTGTAATCATAAATCCCGGATTGATGCTGGATGCCTTTACCATATCAGGATTATTGCCGGTAGCACGGATGGAAAGTCCAAGTCTCGTTCCCAAAAACCAGGACAGAAGAACCGCCACAAGAATTACTACAATGGCAACCACGATAATCTTGTAAAACGTTCCTCCAATGGATTCTTTTGCAAGGCTAAAGATGGTATCGCAGCCGAACAGGTTTACATTGGACGCAAAGCCCATCACCGCAATATTTATCGTGTAAAGTCCGGTATTTACAATAATTCCTGCAAGAATGGACTCGATTCCCATCTTTGTCTGCAAAAATGCTGTGATAAAACCGGAGCATACTCCCGCTCCCATTGCTGCAAACAATGCAAGCACCGGATGTCCGGAAAGTGTCACCATGGCACCCACCGCACAGCCAAGCGTAAAACACCCATCGGTGGAGAGATCCGCTATGTTTAAAATCGTAAAGGATATAAAAAGTGCCAGCGCCACCAACGAATAGATGAAGCCCAGTTCCAATGCACTCTGCACAATGGATAACGTGAATATTGAAGACATAAAATCCTACCCCCAGTTATTTCTTTTGCTGCTTTCTTTTATTCAAATTCCTCTGCCGTCTTAGTTTCTACTACACTTTCGCACATATCAGCGAACACACTGTATTCAAGCCCGATTGCTTCTGCTGTCTCGATATTTACTGTTGCAATACCATTGCTTAAGGTCTGTACCGGTGTCTCAGCCGGATTTTTTCCATTTACCAGAATATCAACAACCATGTCTGCTGTTGCTGTTCCAAGTTCCTCATAGTTGACACCGTAGCCTAAGAATGCTCCGTTCAATGCAAACGAATCTGCTCCAGTATAATGCGGAATTCCCGCTTCAATGAATTTTTCATAAATAGCAAGCTCTGCTGTCATAACCGTATTGTCTGTCGGTGTAAACACTGCATCCACGCCTGCTGCAACCAAAGCATCTGCAGCATTGCTAATTTCATCATTGGTAGTTCCGGTCTTCTCTACCACTTCTACACCCTTTTCTTCCAGATAAGCCTTTGCTTCTTCAATCGGCTTTTTGGAAGCATCCTCACTCTTATTATATAAAAGTCCAACAGATTTGATATCTGCATCTGCTGCAAACATCAGATCAAATATTGCATTGGTATCCAGAGCATCGGAAGTTCCTGTGATATTTGCCCCCGGTGCATCATTGCTTGCTACCAGCCCTGCACTTTCCGGATCGGAAACTGCAGAAAATACAACCGGAATCTGATTATCCTCTGTGGCATTCTGCATAATCATGGCTGTCGGTGTTGCGATTGGTACAATCACGTCCACTTCATCTGCCACAAGCTCTGTTGCAATCTGATTTAAGGTTGTGGAATCTGCCTGACCGTTAAAGGTGTAATCTGCATAATCAAATGTCACCCCAAGCTCTGCTCCCTTTGCGTCAAGTTCCGCCTCAATAGCTGCTTCAATCTGATTTAAGGAAGCATCATCCACATACTGAACAATACCTACTTTATAGGTCTCACCGGAGGTTTCGGCGTTGCTTCCTTCTGTTTCACCCTCAGCAACTTCTGCTGCAGCTTCTGTAGCAGAAGTATCCGCTGTATTAGTATTGTCAGAAGCTGTACTCTCTGTACTTCCACATCCTGTCATCACTACCATTGCTGTTGTTAAAATTGCTGCTAAAACTTTCTTTTTCATAATAATTCCTCTCTTTCTACTGGCTTTTGCCTGTTCTGTAATAAATCTGTGATGTAAAGCCTAGTACTACAGGAACTGCTTACTACACAAGGTACTCCTTCGTGTGACAGCTCCCTTTCGATGAATGGCAACAAAAACCGCCTCAAGCTATTTGCTTGAGACGGTAATAATATCTTATTATCGCGGTACCACTCAAATTGACGAACGTCCACTCCTCCATGTACTGGCATACACGCCGAACTGATAACGGGTTCGGATCCCCGTCGGCCTCTACTGCAATTCGAAGCCGCCCTCAAAAGTCCATTCAGCTAACTATCTGCCATCTCCATCCCACCACCGGAAACTCTCTGTGCGCCTTTCGTTAACCTACTACTCTTTCTCAACGGTTTTTCTATGAATCATACTTTACTACTTTCCATTTCTGCTGTCAAGATTTTTTAAGAAAAATAAACAAGCTCGTCTTCCGGCTTCTGGGCAGGCTCAATGGACACCGGATATAATACCGGTCCTTTTCCCCGGTATTCCTTTGCAAACTCCACCTTTACCTTTGCCGTAATCGTGATCCAGGATTTATGTGCAATCTCGTCCGCCTGCGGATACTTGCATTTAAATCCCACAAACTGAATATCTGCGGCACAGCAGGTCATTGCAAATCGTCCCGGAACGAACATTCCCTTTTTTCGAAGTTTATCCGGATTGTATACAAGTGCCAGAAACTTCACAGTCTTTCCGTCATAACGTTTCGGATTATCCATAGCATCCAGATACCACAGACCGTAATCTGCATCACTCAGATCGATAACATCCTGATTGATATCATAGGGAAGTTCCTCGTTGTCTCCCTCATCAATAGTACCATCTGCACGCTCATACACAATCTGTGCCTTCCGGTTCAATGCCTTTACGGAACGGCGGAATTTTCCTTTTGGTGTATCATCATTACAGCGGTTAAAAATTACTACATCCGCTTTAAAAAGCTGCTCCATAATCATGGCACGCATATTGTTTAAATACATTTCATAGGTGGTAGCATCCACTGTTGCCAGAGACTGTACAATCTCCCATCCCTCCGGCATTTTTGTTTCCAAAAGCTTTGCCATTTCCCATGTTCCGTTGTATTCGATAAAAACCTGTTCCGGCAAATACTGGAGATTTATATTATGAAGGAGATCTTCCGTAAAATCCTCCTCCTTTTCTATCATGAGAAGCTTTGCGTTGATTTTTTTTAGTTTTTCCTCATCATACTCCACATCTCCGTCCTCGCAGACGATTACAAGCGTCTTTGCCCCTCCGCCAAAATCCTGATCAAACAGCGTTTCATGAATCAATGTGGTCTTTCCGCTGTCCATAAATCCGGTAAATAAATATACTGGTATTTCTTCCAAGGCAGGCGCCTCCCTTCTTTTTCTTCTCTCAATATGTCTGAATGACTATACCAATTCAAACAGTTCCTCTAATTTATGCTCATCCAGATCGGTTCCAATCACACACAGACGCCCAGTGTAATCCGGTTCGCCCTCACGCAGTTCATATTCTCCGGAAACCATGTCAAAATAAATCCATGAGCCGTCTACTGATTCTACCATTCCCTTTGCACGAAGGATTGTACCGTATTCTTCGGTATCCACAAACTTCTTTAATGCATTTTCAATCACAGACTTCTCATACTTGTGTGGAGTCTCCTTACCCCAGCTCGTAAAGACATCATCCGCGTGATGATGGTGATGGTCATGATTGTGGTCATGGCATCCGCAGGTACAGTTTTCCCCATGCTCATGATGATGCTCATGA
>CAMBKU010000093.1 GCA_945868305.1 uncultured Lachnospiraceae bacterium
AAAATTGCTGTAAGGACTCCACCGTGTTTTGCTTTTCTTACACCCATTACTGCTGCACCTCCTTACTTCTCGTAATCTTATTCTGTGTAATTGCAATCACTGCTACAATGATAAAGAAGATAACTGCCTTTGCCTGACCTACACCTTCCCATCCGTTTCTTCCATAGAAAGTGTTAAAGATGTTCAAAGCAAGCATTTCTGACGTATTGGCAGGTTCTCCGGCTGTAAGTGCCAGGTTCTGGTCGAACAGTTTGAAGGAGTTTGTCAGTGTTAAGAATGTACAGATTGTAATGGATGGCATTACCATCGGAATCGTTACATTCTTTAAAATCTGTACCGGCGTAGCTCCGTCGATTTTTGCTGCTTCAATCAACTCACCCGGAATATTCTGAATACCTGCTACATAGATAATCATCATGTAACCAATCTGCTGCCAGCACATCAGAATAACCAGCCCCCAGAAACCATAGGTGGAGGAATATGTAAGTGTTCTTCCCCAGTGTGCCAGAATACCATTTAAGATAATCTGCCAGATATAACCTAATACGATACCACCAATCAGGTTCGGCATGAAGAATACAGTACGAAAAATATTCGTTCCCTTAATTCCCTTTGTTAAAAGCATCGCAACCAGGAATGCCAAAACATTGATGGCAAGAACCGAAACGATTGTAAACAGTACCGTATACCAAAGAGCATGCCCAAACGTGTTATCTGTAAAAACCCTTGCGTAATTTTTAAGACCTACAAATTTTGCATCAGTTACTGTTGTGAATTCACAAAATGATAAATAGATGCCCATAACAAAAGGAATTATAAAGCCGATTGTAAATGCCACTAACGTCGGTAATGCAAATATAGGAAAATATTTTTTTATTGATTTCTCCATAATAATATCATCCTTTCCTTTAAAAAAGGGTGGGTGAGACCACCCACCCTTTTTTCTCATTTCAAGCCACTTTTATTCTGCGTGTGCTGCTGCATATTCAGATGCCCATCCATCTACGAATGCACTCTTAACAGCATCCCATTCTTCATCACTCTGAGATCCCTGTGCATACTGCAGTAATGCGGAACCTACGTTATCTTTCCATGTTTCAGAAGGAATAGATGAGAAGTTCCATGATACTGCTGTCTTTCCATCTGCAATATACTCATTAGCTGCTTCAACCAATGGGTTGTTTGCCTGATAAGCATCATCATCAAATGTAGTAAACGGAGTTACGAATCCCATTTCGTTTGCGATGGTATCACGTCCGATATCGCTTTCTACACACCATGCAAGGAAGTCTAATGTAGCCTGGATGTCTTCTTCAGAAGCCTTGCTGTTTACACACCAGTAGTTCTCAGAACCGGTGCAAAGACCCTGATTTTCTTCTCCTTCAACCCCAATGTAGATTGGCAGCATACCAAGATCTTCATCTGCTACTTCGTTGCCTGTGATATCGCTGTATGCCCATGTACCATTCTGATAGAATACTGCTTCACCCATTGCAAATTCAGAAGCTGCTTCATCACCTGTCTTGCTGGAAAGTAATCCCGGCTCACAGGTAGAATCTGTCAGATATAAATCCCAAACCTGTCTGTAATTGTCAAGGTAAGTTCCTTCGATAGCATCTGTCTCACCGATTCCCTTATCCTGATATTCATAGTAAATCGGAAGGTTTGCAAGATGAGTCTTAAATCTCCAGTCAGAAGAAGAATCCATACCAGCAGAAGTGAATGCTCCTAACAGTTCATATCCAAACTGATCATTAATTTCATCTTTTCTTGCCTGAATATCATCTGCTACTGCTTTTAATGTTGCAAAATTGTTAATTTCTTCCGGAGAAGAAATTACTGCGTTGTCCATTGTGCAGTAATCTGCCAAAATACCTTTGTTATAGATGAGACCGTAAGTTTCGATAACGTATGCGATACCCTGTACTGCATCGCCATCCTTAAGTACGAAATCATCACTGCTTATATCTTTGTATACCTGACTATCAGCTAAATCATAGCAGTAATCCTTCCAGTTTGCAAGACCAACCGGTCCGTTTACCTGGAATAAAGTAGGTGCTTCAGATTTTGCCATTTCGGACTTTAATGTCTGCTCATATGTACCATCTGCTGCTGTAATAACCGTTACAGGAACTCCTGTTTCATCGGTATAAGCTGCTGCAAGATCCTGCCACTGCTCATCCTGTTCCGGTTTGAAGTTCAAATAGTAAACCTGACCTTCTCCAGATGCCTCTGTTTTATCTGCGCTGGCTGTCTCAGTAGATGCTGCGCTGTCTGTGCTTGAGCTTGAAGTGCTGCTTGAGCTTGTGTCAGATGAGCTTCCGCATCCTGCAGCCATTGCTGCCATCATAGACATTACTAACATGAGTGACACTGTTTTTCTTTTCATATAATTCATCCTCCTAATAAAGTTGTTGCTACCCCCGGAAACGAATGGAACCTTTTCCGGTACTGTTATCGGTAATGATTCCGGTAACGTTTTCAGTTGATAATTAAAGTATACAGCATTTTATTTAAAATGCAATAGGCTTTTTGCATTTTTGTTAAAATGCTGTATTTTTCCAACTATTTTTTGTGCACTTTTTCTTATATTCCTTTTTCACAGCAAGAAAAACATGCGGCATTTTATAAAATGCCGCCAAAAATCCGATTTTTCCACTTTAATGAAGATGACACTGACGTTTTATATCCTCCACCTGTGTCTCCGTAATTTCAATAATGCCTCCAAGCTGCTGCGCTTTTATGATAGCACTGGCACTGTACTCTGCCACTTCCAGGCGATCATATGCTTTTAACAACGATGGCGCCGTCACAATAATCCCCTGTTGCTCCAATATAGCTACTGATGTCCGCTCGTCAAACTGCTCCGCCAGTTTTTCAGGTTCACCGTTCCACGCACTATACGGTACGGAAATCACATCCTGCATGACCATATAAATTTCCGGTATAATGCGGGAACTGAATTTCGTTCCGGTTACCGCAAACGCCATAAGCTCCGGTGGAAATGCCGTAATAACTGCATTTATTTCCGGATGCATCCGATAAATAGCCGCATGAATTCCTTCACCTTTGACATCCATGCAACGGACATCTTGTAAAGAGACATTTTTCTGATCAGTCCCTTCCGGGATATAATATACTGTTCCATCCTCTGCTCTCACAGAAATATTTCCAAGTCCAGCATAAAAAAGCTTCTGATGATATGCCCGCTGCACCATATCACACAATTTTTTGCATAGTGCCTGGTGCTCCGGCTTTTCTTTCTCTTTCGTTTCCAAAACATCATTTTTCAATACGAAAGCTGTCTTTTTCTCTTTATCTGCTATAAAACCTTTCAGTCTGGAAGCCCCGATACCAATCCGGGCACAAAAATCCATTGCCTCAAACTTATGGTATGCCGTTAATATGTCTCCACTCCCCACGACCAGACCATGGTTTTCCAGCTCTGCCACATCTTTTCCCCCAGCGAAGACTTTTCCGATTTTATCTCCAAGTTCCTCACTTCCAGTAAGCCCATATTCTGCCATACCTACGCTGCCAATACATTGCTCCATTCCTGGGAACACTGTAATATCCGGGATTTTTCTTACAATACTGTAAGCTACCATTGCCGGAGGATGTGCATGAAGGATTGCTTTGATATCGTCTCTTACTTCGTATATCTTCATATGAAAAGGATATTCACTGGAAGGCTTATGCTTTCCTTCTATCCTTCCGTCTGGATGAATGCAGACAATATCCTCTACCGTCATACTTCCTTTATCTGTGCCGCCTGGAGTGATATAAATATTTCCATCGGTATCTTTTATAGAAAGATTTCCACCGGAGGTTGTCGTCATTCCCTGCGCATATATCCGTTTCATAATTTCCACCAACTGTTCCTGCGGTGTCTGCATTTTTAGCATTTTTCTGCCTCCTATTGTCAAATTTTGTCTGAAATGTTACTATTTTTTCAGGAGATGAATGTTACATGAAAAAAGAATTCAAAGAAGAAATCACACATGAGCTTATGGATAACGGCTCACACATTGTCATATTTTTAAAATGGCTTTTGTTCTCTATTGTTTCCGGCATTACCGTCGGTCTGGTGGGAACCCTGTTTTCCTATTGTATGCAGTTTGTCACTGACTTACGAACCAAACATCCTGCCTTTTTACTGACGCTTCCCCTGGGTGGCCTTCTTATCGTAGGTATGTATCATCTGCTACATGACGAAAAAGATACTGGAACAAACCTGGTTTTATCTGCCATTCATTCCGGTGAGGAAATTCCTTTAAAAATGGCGCCACTTATTTTTCTTTCTACCCTGATTACCCATTTAGGAGGTGGTTCTGCCGGAAGGGAAGGTGCTGCTCTACAGCTCGGCGGAAGTATCGGAAGCGCTTTGGGAAAACTGTTCCGTTTCGACGAAAAGGATAAGCATGTCATGATTATGTGCGGTATGAGTGCAGCTTTTTCTGCACTTTTTGGCACACCAATGGCCGCCGCTATTTTTCCCATGGAAATCGTAAGCGTTGGCATCATGCACTACGCTGCACTGGTTCCCTGTGTCATTGCTTCCCTGATTGCCCACGGGATTGCTACGCATTTTGGTGCTTCCTCTCACCTTTTCCATTTTACAGGCATACCAGATTTTAACATGAAGAATGCGGTTATCATTGCTCTTCTCGCCGTACTTTGCGCTTTTGTAAGTGTCCTGTTCTGTATCATGCTGCACGGCATGGGGCATCTTTATCAAAAATATATGAAAAATCCATACCTCCGTATCGCAGCAGGTGGCTGCATTGTGCTTGCACTCACTATACTCGTCGGAAATCAGAACTACAATGGTGCCGGAATGGACATTATCTCTGCATGCATGGAAGGTTCTGTCGATGCCGAAGCCTTCTTCCTAAAAATGCTTTTTACCGCACTTACATTAGGTGCTGGCTACAAGGGCGGTGAAATCGTCCCTTCCTTTTATATTGGAGCAACCTTCGGCTGCCTGTTCGGAAATCTGATTGGATTTGACCCGGCCCTATGCACAGCAGTCGGTATGAGCGCCGTATTCTGCGGCGTTACCAACGCACCAATCTCCTCCCTGCTCATCAGTTTTGAACTGTTTGGGTATGAGGGTATGCCTTATTATCTCCTGGCAATTGCATTCAGTTATATGCTCTCCGGCTACTACGGATTGTACAAAAGCCAGAAAATCATTTATTCCAAGTTTAAAACTTCATATATCAACAGAAAGACGCAGTAAATTTCCTGCGTCTTTTGTTTTTACCATTCTATTTATTGGATTCTTCCACTAATCTTTCCAATACTTTCGCTGCATCCCCCGAATCAATCGACTTCTCTGCCAGTTTGATTCCTTCCTGTATATCAGAAGCTATGCCTCCTACATAAAGCGTTGCACCGGCGTTTAGCAGAACAATATCACGCTTTGCACCTTTTTCTTCTCCATTTAAGATTGCCTTTGTAATCTTAGCATTCTCTTTGCCGTCGCCACCACGCAGTTCCTCTAAGCCTACAGACTTCAATCCAAAATCTTCCGGTGCAATCTGATAAGTTGTCACCTTTCCATTTTTAATTTCAGAAACTGTGGTCTTTCCGGTCAAGGTGATTTCATCCATATTATCATTTCCGCTTACCACAAACGCCCGCTCCACACCAAGTCTTGCCATTGCCTTTGCGACAGCTTCTGTGAGCATCGGACTATATACACCCACTACCATATTTTTTGCACGGGAAGGATTTGCCAGCGGTCCTAAAATATTGAATACTGTACGAATCCCCATATCTTTTCTCGCCTGGCCTACATATTTCATAGATTTATTGAATAACTGGGCAAACATAAAGCCGATACCCACCTCATTTACGCATCGTTCTACTACAGCAGGTTCTGCCATGATATTTACACCAAGTTCTTCTAAAACATCACCCGCCCCAGACTTTGAAGAAATAGAACGGTTTCCGTGTTTTGCCACTGGAAGCCCGGCAGCAGCTACCACAAATGCCGCTGTTGTAGAAATGTTAAAAGTATAAGTACAGTCCCCGCCGGTTCCCACCAAATCCACATAATTTTCTGCCTTTGGTTTAATTGTTTCTGCTTTATCCCTCAAAACAGAAGCAAAGCCAACCAACTCCTCTAAAGTTTCTCCTTTCATTCGGAGTGCGGTAAGAAATGCTCCTATCTGTGCCTGAGTCGCTTCTCCACTCAAAAGGATCTCCATTCCTTTTCTTGCTTCTTCTTCTGTCAAATCTTTTCCGTCTGCTACTTTTGCAATCAATTCTTTCATCTGTATATCCTCCTTACAGTTCATTAAGTTCTTTCTTAAAAGTACTGCAGTATTCTTTTACTTTTTCCAAATCAAAATTGCTTTCCTCCAAAAGCCTGATAAAATGAGAACCTACAATCGCTCCGTCGATAATATCTTTCATCGGCTCCACGTCCTTTGCTGTTCGGATACCAAACCCCATCATAACCGGGATTTCAGACTGTTCCTTGACATTCTGTAGGTAACTTTTTACTTCTTTGTGGAACTCGGCCGCCTGTCCTGTCACCCCCATCGAAGATACACAGTAAACAAATCCTCTTGCTCCATTTAATATCTGCGGAATCCGCTGTTTTGATACCGGAGACACAAGCTGTAAAAGAATCGTGTTATCCTGTCCCACAAGAGCAGTTTTGATTTCCTCCTGTTCCTCCAGCGGAAGATCCGGGATAATCAGTCCATCCACACCAACACGCTCACATTCCTTTACAAATGCCTCCACACCATAAAATAAAATGGTATTATAGTAGAGCATAAATACAATTGGAATCTCTACACCGTCATTTCTCAATTCCTCTACCGTTTTAAAAACCTTCGTTAAGTTCGTACCTCCACAAATAGAACGATAGGATGCATCCTGAATGACCGGACCATCTGCCACCGGATCTGAAAACGGAACACCAAGCTCTACAATATCCGTTCCTGCCTTCTCCTGCACTTTAATTATTTCTTTTGTTTTTGCAAGATCCGGAAACCCCGCTGTCACATAAGTAATGAATGCTTTCTCCTGTTTTGCCTTCAACTGATTTAATTTATTCTCAATTCGATTCATAATAGCCTCCTAATTCAAATATCCTTTTCCTGCCAAATAATCAGAAATCGTGTTTACATCCTTGTCGCCGCGACCAGACAGACAAATAATTGTAATATCATCCTTTTTCATTGTCTTTGCCATTTTTGTTGCATATGCAACCGCATGAGCACTTTCAATCGCAGGAATGATTCCCTCCAGTTTACAAAGCTCCATTAAGGCATCCATCGCCTCCACATCCGTAATAGACACGTATTCTGCTCTGCCTGTGTCACGCAGATATGCATGTTCCGGTCCAACACCCGGATAATCCAGCCCGGCGGAAATAGAATGTGCAAGCTCAATATTTCCATTTTCATCCTGTAACAGATAGGATTTCATACCGTGTAAGACACCCATTCTTCCTTCTGCCATAGCACTTGCATGTTGCCCTGTCTCGATACCAAGACCAGCTGCTTCCACACCAATCAGCTTTACATCCTTTTCTTCAATGAAATCTGCAAACATTCCGATGGAATTAGAACCACCGCCGACACATGCCATAACCACATCCGGAAGTCTTCCTTCCACCTCCAGAATCTGTTTTTTCGCCTCTCTGCTTATTACGCTCTGAAACTCTTTTACTATCTTAGGATAAGGATACGGTCCCACAGCGGAGCCTATGACATAAAAGGTATCCTCTGCCGTTTTTGCCCATGTACGGATGGCTTCATTTGTAGCATCCTTTAAGGTATTGCTGCCGGATTTTACACTGACCACCTTTGCGCCAAGCATTTCCATTCGCATCACATTAAGCGCCTGACGCTTGATATCCTCCTCGCCCATATATACAGTACATTCCATATCAAACAACGCTGCTCCTGTTGCCGTGGCCACACCATGCTGCCCAGCTCCGGTCTCTGCGATGACTTTCTTCTTTCCCATGCGCTTTGCCAGTAAAATCTGTCCAATTACGTTGTTGATCTTATGTGCGCCAGTATGATTTAAATCCTCTCTCTTTAAATAGATTTTTGTTCCATACTTTTCGCTTAACCGCTCTGCAAAATAGAGTGGTGTTTCACGACCGACATACTGTTTTAGATAGTAATGATACTCCTTTAAAAAACTCTCATCTTTGATTGCTGCTTCAAATGCCTCATCCACTTCCTGCAATGTGTTCATCAGAGATTCTGAAACAAACTGTCCGCCAAACTCTCCATAATACGTTTTCTTATTCATATTCTTTCACCTTTCTTATAAATTCCAATATTTTATCCCGGCTCTTACCGATTCCATTATCATTTTCTACACCGGAGCTTACATCCACAATATCCGGCATAAAAATCGAGATTCCTGTCTTTACGTTTTCCCCGTTTAATCCTCCCGCCAGAATGAATTTCCGGTCTGGATATTTCTTACGGTATTCCAAAAGTTTTTCATTTTCCTTCCAGTCAAAAGGCTTTCCACTTCCATATTCTGCACCGTCCACAACGATACCGGATATGTCATCCGCACTCCTTTCCTCTGACTGTTTTTCACTCACAGCGAAAAGTGCCATCAAATCCTTTTCTTCTTTGATATTAACGGCCCGCCAGATTGGGTGCCTGCTCTTTTTTCTAATCTCCTCCGACAATGTCCCATGTATCTGCAAAATATCAATACCGATTTCTTCTGCTTTTTTTACTTCTTCCAGTGTAGGGCTTACAAAAACTGCCACCTTTTTTATAGAGGCATCAAGTTCAAAAAAAATTTCTTTTGCCTGGGAAAAGGTCACATTCCTTTTACTTTTCGGAAAAAATACAAA
>CAMBKU010000094.1 GCA_945868305.1 uncultured Lachnospiraceae bacterium
ATCAACGAAATTTCTTGCCGAGAAGATTTATGGCATGAAAGTGGAGGAATAGTAAAGGTAATACCGGCGGACATGCTGGCTGCAAACAGCAGTGTATAGACGCTTTCCTGTGCGAACCTATGCCAGTCTTTTTGCATCATGCAGTTCATGGAACGGTACAGTGCCGCTCCGGGAATCAATGGAATAGCCGCGGATACCAGAAATACGGTGACGGGAGTTTTGTGAACCCTTGCCATACATTCTGCATATAAAGTAAGCATGACAGAGGATATAAACCCGCAAAGATACGGGTTATTGCTGAAATGAGCTGCTGCAAGATAAACTCCCCATGCCAAAAATCCTCCGAAGGTTGAAAAACACAGTTTTTTCCCTCGGATATTAAACAAAACTGCAAATCCCAGAGATCCAAAAAAGGCGGCTATAAGCTGGATTGCTTCCTTCATAATTCTTTTCCTCCTGTAAAAATCTGTTTAGAACAGAAAATTGGCAAATGTAAATCCAAGAGCTATAATAATCGCCAGAAGTATGGATTCCATAAAACGTATCATTCCCGTAATCGTATCGCCTGAAAACATATCCCGTAAGGAATTCGTAAAGGCAATTCCCGGAATCAGCAGCATGATATTTCCGATACTGATCAGATCTACATGGACGCCAAGCCCTAGTGCCACAGCGGCATTTGCCAGAAAGCCTCCTGCGGTGGAGCACAAAAGTGCTGTGATCAGCCCGTTAACAGAGATTTTTTTTATGTAAGTCTCCATATATTTCAGAAGAATGCCTATCGCTGCCGAAACAATCATATCTTTCCAGTCTCCTCCGAAAAACACCGTAAAAGAACCGGAGATCAGCGCATAAATCAAAAGCTGCACTGTGAAGGAATAACGCGGTCCATTCATGATTTTTGTCAGATCTGTCCTGATTTCCTCCGGTGAAGGCTTTTTTTCACATACTTTTCGGGAAAGCTGATTCAGTTGATCCAGTTTGTGAAGATCGTTTTCCATTGAGGAAACACGTCTGGTTTGTGTACAAATTCCAAAAGAATCTCCATACATAGTGGTCACAATGCTTGATGTTATGGAAAAAACATCCACTCTGGAAGCGCCGTAACTCATACAGATTCGCCGTATGGTGTCTTCTACTCTGCCAACCTCTGCGCCGCTGATCAAAAGCTGCTCTCCGATAGACATGGCATAGTAAAGATATTTTTCTGCCTCATTCCGATTCATAAAATACTCCAATCATATCAGGTTTTTGCAGTGGCCTGCTGCAATTTTATTCTGCATACTTCAAAAAGATATGTCAAGTGAAAGATGATCAGATAAAAATATACATGATAACAAATTTTTAACTTTACTCATGTTTAACATTTTTTTACATATTTCAGATAGAAGAGCGTATTCAAAATGATTATACTGATAATGTGATTCAACAAATACAATTTGCAAAAAGCAGAGGAAGGAGAAACATATGCATTTTTCGAGAAAAAAACTTATGGCACTATTGATGGCAGGTTTATGTACCATTTCTTCGTTGGGGATGACAGGCAGCATTGTAAAAGCAGAGGAGACTACAAGAGTAGTTATGGCCAGAGGGATTGATTCTACTACATTGGATCCGGCTATGGCATCAAAAAACCAGGATATCTGGATGATGAATTTTGCACTGGAGGGTCTGGTTCGTGCGGCAGAAAATGGAAAGGATATTGAACCTGCACTTGCGGATACCTGGGAAATCAGCGAAGATAATCTGACATATAAATTTCATTTAAGAGAAGGAGTGAAATTCTCTAATGGAGAAGAGGTAACTCCGGAGGACTGTATTTACAGTATTACACGTACCAGAGATAAAGAAGGAAGCCCCTGGCAGGGAATGCTCAGCGTGATTGAAAGTGTGGAAAAAGAAGGGGATGACACGATTGTGGTTAAGGTGTCACAGCCTACACCGGCATTATTGTCTTTGCTTGCGATGTTCCCGTGCAGCATTATGCCGCAGAGTTACTGCGAAGAGGTTGGAGATGATCAGATTGCCAATGCTCCTGTAGGAACGGGTCCTTTTATTCTGACTTCCTGGGAGAAGAACAGCCAGATGGTGTTTGAGAAAAATCCATATTACTGGCAGGAAGGACTTCCTACAGTAGACGAATTTGTTATGACAGTTGTTGCAGATGAAAATACACGAATCATGCAGCTCCAGTCCGGTCAGATTGATATGACAGATGTACCGCTGGCACAGCTGGATCTGGTGAAAGCAGATTCCAATCTTGTAGTAGACGAGTTTCCGTCCACGGCGGTTGATTATATTATCCTGAACTGTGCAAATGAGAAACTGGAAGATGTGAGAGTAAGACAGGCTCTGCTTTATGCAACAGACCGTGAAGCTTTGAATACCGCACTTTCTTTTGGATACGGTAAGCTGGCAGACAGCTTTATCTCTCCGGCAGCACCGCATTATAATACAAATCTTCCGGAAATTACATATGATGTTGAAAAAGCAAAAGAACTGCTGGCAGAGGCCGGATATGCAGATGGACTGGATCTGCGGGTTGATGTAGGTTCAGGTTATTCCTCTGAATTGCAGGAAGCAACCATGCTGAAGGAACAGTGGGCAAAGGCCGGCGTTAACCTTGAGATCGAACAGATTGACCGTGCAACAGCCAGCAGCAATTGGAGTGCCGGAGACTATGAGGTATACTTCAGCTATCTGACCAGCGATATGACAGATACTTCTCAGCTTTCAGAGCTTTGGTGTGTATCAGAGAGCACTAATTGCTGGGGAAGCGGCTGGCATGGAGAAAAGCAGCAGGAAGCAGAGGCTCTTGTAAAAGAAGCCGGAATGGAAATGGATGAAGAAAAACGTGCGGAACTGTATGGACAGATGCAGGAGATTGTGCTGGAAGAGGTTCCGAATATTCCGCTGTACACCACTCCTTTCTACGTAGCTCACAGCAAAAACATCGACAATGTAAAACAAAATCCTCTTGGAAACTATCGCTTTGAAGAACTGACGAAAACCAACTAAGGGATATTGGAACGATTATGAAGGAATTTAATTATATTATCAAGAGAATCCTCCAGATGATTCCCGCACTTCTGGTGATTACAGTGATTATTTTTGCAGGAATGCGCTTGATACCGGGTGATCCAGCCATTACTATGCTTGGGACACATTATTCCGATGCGGCAGCAGAGGGACTTCGTCACAAGCTGGGGCTGGATCAGCCTCTTTTTTTCCAGTATCTGCTGTTTTTGAAACAGGTATTGACTTTTGATTTTGGCAATTCGATTACCATGAATGCGCCGGTGTGGGATTTGTTTAAGCAAAAGGCAGTGGTAACCCTGACGTTAACTTTGGTTACGGCAATTTTTACGATAATCATCAGCTTTATCTTTGGATATGCTGCAGGAATGAGCCGTCATCCGTTAATTTCCAAAACCATTGATTCTATTGCTCTTGTTATGTTATCTATTCCGGAATTCTGGATAGGTATTCAGTTAATGCTGATTTTTGGATTAAATCTGAAATTGCTGCCGGTGGGCGGCTGGGGAAGCACATGGCCGGAGCATATCCGTTCTATGATATTGCCGGCTATTTCCGGAGCAATGGGTACTTCGGCGTTAATGATCCGTAATATTGAGGAAGAAATTACAAAAATTAAAAAACAGGATTATGTGGATTTTGCGTACAGTAAAGGTCTGAAAAAAGGAGTTGTCCGAAACAGATACATATTGAAAAATGTAATGGTTTCCACTGTGACGCTTTTGTCCATGAGAGTTATCGGAATGTTTGCCGGCAGTGTGGTTATTGAAACTGTATTTGCACTGCCGGGGCTTGGCTCCCTGCTGATGCAGGGAATCATGGCCAGAGATTATACTCTTGTGCAAAGCCTGGTATACATATTTGCGGTAATCGTATTGGTAATGAATCTACTGACGGATATTTCCTATTCATTCCTGAATCCGAGAATCCGCCTGGAATAAGGAGAGAGCAGATGAAGAAAAAGAAAATAAGTATTTCCTTTCTGGCAGGAGGTGTCGTTCTGCTGATTATTCTGGGTATGGCAGTTGTTCCGCAGGCGTTTACCTCCCAAAGCCCCATAAGTCAGGATATGTCGGCGCTGCTTCAGGCTCCGTCATCGGCTCACTGGTTTGGAACGGACGAGCTTGGAAGAGATATTTTTGCGCGTGTAGTCTATGGAACCAGAATTGATCTCGCCATTGGCGTGTTTGCCATGCTGGTTTCGGCAATTACAGGAACTCTGCTGGGGCTTGTGGCTGCCTATTATGGAAAGACTGTGGATGCATGTCTGATGCGTGTCCTGGATGTTATGACAGCATTTCCGTTTATTATTCTGGTAATTGCGATTGTTGCAATTATGGGCTCCGGTATCCGGAATATGTTTATTGCCATCTGGCTGGTAGGCTGGAAGGACTATGCGAAGCTGGTACGAAGCGAGGTGCTTTCGGAGAAAAACATTGAATATGTTGCGGCGGCAAAAACGCTTGGTTATTCTAATCTTCGGATTATGCTGCGTCATATTCTTCCAAATGTTATTGATGGCGCATTTGTTTATGCGATTTCCGATATTATGATGTGTATGCTGGTAGGGGCTTCTTTGAGCTTTCTGGGATTGGGGGTCTCTGCACCTACACCGGAATGGGGAGCTATTATTTCCGGAGGCAGAACGTTTATTACCAGAGCGTGGTGGATTTCTGTGTTTCCTGGCATTGTTCTGGCTGTGACAGGAGTGGCAATCAGCCTTGTGGGAAAAGGAACCGCTGATATGATGAAAGGCAGATAGGAGCGGAGCATGGATGAGATTTTAAAGGTTTCAAATTTAAAAACCGTGTTTTACGATAATTCCCGGGAGGTTCATGCTGTCAACGACGTGAGCTTTTCCATACGGGAAGGGGAGACATTCGGGCTGATTGGAGAAAGCGGCTGCGGGAAAAGTGCAACCTGCCGGTCTATTATTGGATTATTAAAAGAAAATGGAAAAATCACGGAGGGTGAAATCCTCTATAAAGGTAAAAATCTGGTGAAAATGTCGCGGAAAGAGCTTGAAAAGATCCGGGGACATGAAATCGGGATGATTTTTCAGGAGCCAATGACCACATTAAATCCTGTTGTAAAAATAGAAACACAAATCACGGAGTGTCTGCCAAAAACAATGAGCAGAGCAGATAAGAAAAAACGGGCAGAAGAACTTCTGAAGATGGTGGGAATTGCTGATGCAGGCCAGCGTTTGTCCGCATATTCTTATGAATTAAGCGGCGGAATGCGCCAGAGGGTGATGATTGCTATTGCATTGGCTGCGGGTCCAAGGCTTTTGCTGGCAGACGAACCAACTACCGCATTAGATGTTACCATTCAGGATCAGATTCTGAAACTTCTTATGGATCTGAAGCAGGAATTAAAAATGAGTATGATTCTGGTAACCCATGATTTGGGTGTTGCGTCTCAGACATGTGACCGGATCGCAGTTATGTATGCAGGGAAAATTGTGGAAATGTCAGATGTGCATGCACTGTTTCTGAATCCATGTCATCCCTATACCCGTGGGCTTTTGGAGTCAATTCCTACTATTTCTAAAAAAGGAAGCAGGCTGATCCCTATTGAAGGAATGCCTCCAAACTTAAAAAAATTGCCGGAGGGATGTGCATTTGCGCCACGATGTCGCTTCTGCCGTTCCATTTGTCTTCAGCAGGAACCACAGCTTCAGGAAGTGGAGACGGGGCATTTTTCCAGGTGTCATTTCAGGGGAGAGCCGGAGGGTGAGAAATAAGAATGAAGAGTGAAGAAAAGATTCTTTTAAAAATAGAGCATCTGTCAACGACATTTCCGATTAAACAGACAATAATAGAAAAGGTTCAGAAAAAGCCGGAAAAAACAGTTCAGGCTGTTTCTGATGTAAGTCTGGAAATTCATGAAGGCGAAACGTTGGGACTTGTAGGTGAGAGCGGCTGCGGGAAAAGCACATTGGCAAAAACGATTCTTCATTTATGCGAACCCACAGCAGGGAGCATTCAGCTTGACGGGGTTGGTGAGTTGGTTAATGCCAATAAACCAGTAGTGAAGCAGATGTACAAAAACGTGCAGATGATTTTTCAGGATCCCTATTCGTCTTTGAATCCCCGCATGAGCATTCGAAAAATGTTTTATGAGATTATGGCAGTTCATCATTTGTGCGAAAAATCGGAATACGAACAAAAAACGAAGAATATTCTGGATATGGTGGGCATGCCTGAGGATATTCTGGACAGAAGACCTTCTGCTTTTTCAGGAGGCCAGCGCCAGAGGATTGGAATTGCAAGGGCATTGGTAATGAATCCCCGTCTTTTAATTGCGGATGAACCGGTTTCTGCCCTGGATATGTCCATTCAGGCACAGATTATCAATCTTCTGGTGGAGCTGAAGGAGAAATTAAATCTGACAATGCTGTTTATTTCTCATGACCTGCGAGTTGTTCAGTATCTCTCGGACCGTGTGGCGGTAATGTATCTGGGGAAAATAGTGGAAGAGGCTCCAGCGGAGGAACTTTTCAAAAATCCCCGGCATCCCTATACAGATATTTTGATTCATGCGGCGCCAGAGGTAAATCCTGAGGTTCGAAGCCGGGAATATATGATTGAAGGGGAAACGCCCAGTCCCATTAAGATTCCAACAGGGTGCAGATTTCATCCGAGATGCCCTTATGCCAAAGAGATTTGCAGAGAAAAGGAACCGGAACGGAAATACATAAAAGAGCATTGCAGTGTGGCGTGTCATTTTCCATTGCATATTCAGGAAATATAAAGGTGAGAGAAAATATGGAAGAATTCAGGAACATGGTTTCGCGGTGTATGGAGCGCTGGCATATACCGGGAGCGGCAATGGCTGTTACATCGGGAGATTCCGTATTGCTGGAGGAAGTCTGGGGTGTAAGAAATCTTTCTGATAAAAAGCCGGTTACACCGGAAACAAGGTTTGCGATGGCTTCCTGTACCAAAGCAGTTAATGCAGAAATGATCGCATCACTGGCAGATGATGGAATTATAGAGTTTGACACTCCCATTGCGAAGTATGTTCCGGAATTCAGGCTTTGGGACAGAGCAGCAACAGACGGAATTACCATGCAGGACATGCTGTGTCACAGAAGCGGCCTGGGAGGACACGATGCTATGTGGCCGAATACCTGGGAACGAAAGGATTTTTTGTATCGGCTGCGTTTTCTGGAACCCAATAAGCCCTTTCGCTATTGTTCCCAGTACAGTAATGTCATGTTTGCTGCGGCGGGATACCTTGCGGAGTTAATTGCCGGAAAACCATGGGAGAAGCTGGTGCAGGAGCGGATTTTAGATCCTCTTGGAATGAAGCAAAGTGGTTTTTCGGCAGCAGAAATGTGCTGTATGGAAGATTTTGCAGTTGGTTATCGATGGCATGAAGATAAGTTAGATGAAATGCCGCCATGGGAGATGACAGGGGCAGAACCTGCCGCGGGTTTGTATTCAAATCTGCGCGATATGGAAAAATGGATGCAGATGCAGGTTCAAAAAGGCCGATATGGCGGGAAACAGATTATCTCGGAAAAAAACATAATGCAGACACAGTCACCTCAATCAGCGATGCAATCATATCCATGGAGTTTTCCGGAGTTTCCCGGGATTGGTGCTTATGGAATGGGTTGGATGATTCGGGTATACAGGGGAGTTCCTGTCATTTACCATCATGGTGAAATTGAAGGCTTCTGTACCTTTCAGGCGGTCATACCCGCTTTGGAACGTGGAGTCGTGATTCTGGCAAACAGACATTCAAGCTGTCATGGTTTTCAATATACGCTGCTTTTTCAGATTTTGGATAAAATGCTTGGTGAAGAGGGTGCGGGATGGGAAGAGCGCCTTTGGAAGCATGGACAGAAGCTGGAAGCAGAGGCAAAGCCGGGTACGGAGGAAAAAGCGCAGGCATCTTTGTCAGGTAAAGATCATAATCCGGTTTATCCGTTGCAGGAATATACGGGTAATTATGTGAATCCGGCTTATGGGACACTGCAAGTTGTAAAGGAATTGAAGGAATTGAAGCTTTACTTTAAGCAATGGAAGCTGCCTATGAAATGTCTGTGCGGGCAAACCTTTCAGGTAAGCAATCTGAAAGAAGATACCATGTTTATGGATGTACCTCTGACATATGACTTTGATGAAAAAACGGGAAAGGCAAAAGGTTTTTTTATTAAGCTGGAACCCCTGGTAAAAGAAATCTGGTTTGGGAAGGAATAAAAAACAGTCCGGCAGAATCATGTTAAAAAAAGTTTTTGCACGATTTATCTGAAATCAAATCAGGTTGTGGTGAGAATCGCTTTGAATATCTTTGCAGAAGGAATCACCACAACACTTTACCGTATGATTTTCGGTAGTGAAGCACTAAGATTGTTAATGAAGGATGAGATAAAAGAAGAACTGAAAAACGCCAGAGAAAAAGGAGAAGAAGGGAAAAAAGAAGGAAATAAAGAGGGCATTAATAATATGGCTGCGTTAACGAAGATGCTTTTGGATGAGAATCGTATGGAAGATCTGAGAAAATGTACAGAAGATGTAGCATATAGAAACCGACTTCTTCAACAGATGCAAGGGAGTTTTGACTCTGAAGCTTGAGAATGCAGTTTTTCACTTGTTTACCAGCGAAAACACAAGATAAATGATGATGATATTAGAAAGTAGTTAATCTCAATTATGGTTTTATACGAAAACGTATATATACCGGCAGTGAAATAGCTGTCGGTTTTTTCATATTTGGAAGGAAAAATGAAGACTGTAAAGAGTGGTTAGGAAGTGCAGCTGGTCGAATTTCTTTATTGTTATTTATCA
>CAMBKU010000095.1 GCA_945868305.1 uncultured Lachnospiraceae bacterium
ACATGATCGGATGCCTTATAATTCCCAAACGTCTTATTGATGTTTTCTAATTTTATGTACATAGCCACTCTCCTTTGACTATTTGAAACTTTCCAAAGCCGTTGTATCAACAAAATCCGAAACCGCAAAGTCTTCCTCAAAATTTCCGTTCTGAAGCGCCCAGTCTTTCATTCTGGTTAAATGCTCCTTTGAATCCTCTCCAAAATCCAACACAAGATCCGTTGCCTCTAAAGACGCCTTTACCTGTTCTGCCAGCATATGAGTCTTTTTTTCAACAATCGCTGCAGCTTCTGTCGGATTCTCCTCTATCCATTGCTGCGTATCTGCAATGGCAGCAAGAAAAGCTTCTGCCGTATCTTCCCCTTCTTTAAGAAACGAATCCGACGCAACGTAATATGCATCCATGCTTAAATCTAAATCTTTCATTGTAAGAAGCGGCGTCAGCCCCATCTCATCCGCTTTGGCAACCGCTGCGCTGGTAACCCAATATGCTGCTGCTTCCCCGTTTGAAAGAATCCCAAGTGCCGTCTGTTCGCTGTCAACATTTATAAGATTCTGTTGGTCGCTCGAAATATTTTCTTTTTCGAATAAAACTGCATTAAAATAGTCAAGGAACGTGCCAGGAATCGTTCCAACTCCCTGACCAGCCAGTTCCTCCGGTTTTGTTATCAATTCCGGATTGACATATAAGGTACAGAAAGAATCCGTCGTGCTATACCGCGCGATGATTTTGACATTACATTCTTCCCGGGTACTTCCAATACGATTGATTCCGGCATAATCCGTAATCAGTCCGATGTCCTCCTGATCTGTTACAATCGCATCCACGGTATTAAGTCCGGTCGCAAACTCTGTTATCTCTACCTTAAGACCATGCTGTTCAAAAAATCCCTGTTCCTCGGCAATTACAGCCTGAAAATGGTCGACACCACCGGTATATACGCCCAGTCGAATGGTATGATCCTCCTTTTTGGTTTTTCCGCAACCAGTAAAGCTTACTAGCAATCCCATGCATACAATGCCTGCTATTACTTTTTTTATCTTCTTCATTGTGTCACCTCCCTAATGCCTTTTGCCTATGAGAACATTTCAATAAATGCACGTACTCTTGTTAATAATTGTCCGGAAGGTGCACCTACCTGAAAACATCCATCCAGTTCAATATTCGGAATTCCTTTCTTTTTAAAGTAATCCCGGAAAATTTCAACATGAATACCACCAAATGCACAACCCACATAATGATAAAAGAAAATTCCCTTCGATCCCACGGATTGCAATAATTTTTCAATACCTTTAATCTGTTTTACCGGAGTTCCAACCAGAAAATAGTCCAAAACAAACTCAGCCATACTCTCCAATGGCGGAATATCTTCACGCCAATCCTTATCATATGGATTCGGTGTATACCAGCTAAGTAAAGCTCCATCGCAATCATCTATTGCTTTAAATACACCAAATTCCAACCCTCTTGCACCACACCAGGTAAGTGGTATGATTTTTTTACCTGCCGGTTCTACAAAATCTGCATGCTCCAGTTCTTCTAATAATTCATCAATAACTGCCTCAAATTCTTCCGGTTTTCCATAATAATGCCCTGTGCCCATAAGCATAAACATGGTAGGAAGGCTCTTTAAATAAAGCGGATTCTTCACACGAAGTTCCATAATCTTACGAACTTTTTTCAAAATGCGGTTCATCCGTTTAATTTCCCGCGCCATCTTCTCTTCATCCACCGGTTTTCCGGTAAGCCAGATGGCAAGATCATTGAGTTCTTTCGCAAGGAAGGCTTTTAGTTCATCATATCTGCCATCATAATTTGTCTTAGGCAGAACTACCCCCTCCACACGATAGGTTTCGAAGCCTTTTTCTTTAATCAATCCATATGCCATGTTAAATGGTTCACAGGTATTATTAAAAGCAACCACCTTTTTTATGGTATTATCTTTCCTGAGATACCATTCTCCCAACAATACGGATATCATAGAACAGGTTTCTTTTGGAAGATCAAAGACTTTCAATGCAACTTCATTGGAATTTCTTGCACTTAAACGTCCCAAATCAATCGCAGATACCGGGATTGTATCACATGCATAAAAGAGTGGTGCCTCAAACACGCCCTGCGTCCATACTGCCTGATGTCCTTTCCGGTTTTCTTCTTCTGCATCATCGATATAACTTAATGCAAGGTCAAACAATTTATCTACTGCCTTCGAATAAGAATGCTGCTTCCTGCTGTACGCAATGTACTCCAGCTGATTCTGTGGCTCTGGATTATTCTGCAAATTTGGATTACTCAACGTGCTTCTCCCCTTTCTTTTCTTTGATTACCTCAATAAAGGCTTCCAATCTCGTCTTAATCTGACCGGCATCGTTTGCCATATAGCTGTTTTCCTGCTCTAAAAGCGGAATACCAAGCTCTTCAAATTTATCTATAAATAACTTCTTTGTCATTCCATAGCATGGGCAGAACTTGATATAGGTAAAAATAACGCCATCTACGTTATATTCTTTTGCGAGATTTGCTGCAAAATCTACGCGTTCCGTAATTGGATACTGTCTTGCACAAGGTGCCTGGTCGAGATATTCATCTGCAAGATACTGCCACGGATCATCCAGACTCGTCTTGTTCTCTCTTGCAAACTGGCTAAATCCGGTACAATGATCTTCAATGACTACGGAAACATTCAAATCTTTTTCCAATAAATCCATAATCGTTCTGTCACCATCCGATATCATACCGCCCACAACCATAATTCTGACCGGAGCTGTACCCGTATTTTTTATATTTTTTAATTTCTCATATAAATCTTCCAGCACCGGAAGCTGTTCTTCTGCCGGAAGCGTACGATAAGCCCTTGTAATCGTCAAGAAATCAGTACCTGACAATGGCGGAATCTCCTGTTTGCGAAGTTCGGAAATCTTACGAATCGTTCTCTTGATATTCTGATAGAGAAGAATTGTCTCTCTCAATTTTTCATCTGTTATCTTGTTGCCTGACAAGGTTTCCATATCATTCTTGAAAAACAATATTTGTTTTCGGAACATTTCACGAACGCTCGCTTTGCTGTTTCCACGCGGAACAACATAACCTTTTACCGGTTTGTAATAGTTATCGATTGCATCTGCAGTAGAACGCATGGAATCACAAGTGTAAAAAATTGCTACCTCATCAATTGCTTCATACAAAGGATCCTGCTGCATAAAATAACCGAGTACACTCTTTGTAACATCACAAAATACACTTTTGGTAATCATTTCTCCCTGTGAAACCACATCTGGCGTTCCACACTTCGCAAGACGAATGGATGCAATTCCTGCAGCACTTAAAAGTTCTACCGGTGTATAAGTACACAGATATCCAACTTTTTTCACATCGGTACGTTCCACAAACGATAATTCTGCATCACTGATTTTTCGTTCCAAATCCGAAAAATCCACTTTTTCCTGCTGCACTTTATTGTCTGCATTCACTTTATGGTTGCGCAGTAACTGCTGCGCATAAATTGCTGCACCCAATGCTCCTGCATAAACCATGTTAAGCTTTGTTTCTTTAAATTTATGCGACAGCAAGGTCTCAAAAGCCTTTCGCATACCTACATTGTTGGACACCCCACCGGTAAATACGATATCTTCTTCCAACGGAATTTGATTCAGCAATCCAATTACACGTTTTGCCGATGCCATATGTACTCCCGCCGCAATATCTTCCGAAGCATATCCCTGTGCACGCAGTGAAATCACTTCCGATTCTGCAAATACTACACATTGACTGCTGATTTCTATGGCTTTTTTCGATTCTAAGGATTTTCTTCCAAGTTCATCTACGGTATAACCGAGAATGGATGCTACTTTTTCCAAAAAACGTCCTGTTCCTGCTGCACATTTATCATTCATGCGGAATTTATCTACTTTTCCTGTATTGGCATTCACCTGAATTGCCTTGGCATCCTGACCACCAATATCTATAATGGTTCTGGTATTTGAATCCAGATAATGTGCTCCCATTGCATGACATGAAATCTCTGTAATAATATCCATCGGAATATCTTTTAATTGAAAAGACACACGACCATATCCGGTTCCGACCACATACTGAATATCTTTTTCTGTAATCTTCGCCTGTTCAAAGATATCTTCCAACAGTTCTTCTGCTGTTTCCTGCATATTAATTCCAGTTGCAACAAGGGATGTATAAAGATTTCCTTCATGCAGCAACACTGCCTTTGCGTTTCTTGAACCGATGTCTATTCCCAAAACGGTTGTGTTATCTACTTCCGGAATAAGCGGTTCGCTGATAATATCCTTTATTTTCATCACTTTTTCTCCTTAAATATTTCTTGCATATATAGCTGCGCCTAACGCGCCACAGTATACCGTATCAAACTCCGGAATAATTACCGGTGTCTTCATGGTTTCTTCTAACGCCTTTCTCATTCCGAGATTATGAGATACCCCGCCGGAAAAAATCAAATCCGGTTCTAAATCCAGTCTCTTTACCAGATTTTTTACCCTTCGTGCAACTGCGTAATGGATGCCTGCTGCGATATCTTCTCGTTTCTCTCCTCGGGCTTTTAGTGAAATAATCTCAGACTCTGCAAACACCACACACTGACTACTAATCTGTAATGGTTTCGTTGATGTCAGTGCCTTTTCTCCAATCTCCTCTACCGTGTAATCTAACATCTCTGCTGTCTTTTCCAAAAAGCGTCCCGTTCCTGCCGCACATTTATCGTTCATGGTAAATTCCAGCACATGACCGGTCTTTGGATCAATCTTAATTGCCTTACAATCCTGCCCTCCGATATCAATGATGGTTCTGGTACTCGGATTTAAATAATGTGCGCCCATCGCATGACATGATATTTCTGTTATTATTTTGGTTGGAATCTCTCCAAAATCCAGTGCAACACGACCATATCCCGTACCGGAAATTGCAGCTATCTCTCCCTGCTCAATGTTTGCTTCCTTCAAAAGACGATTTAACAATCGTTGTGCTGTTCTTTGGGAATCCACATCACTTGCCGTAATTGCAGCATATATTTTGTCCTGATGCAGCAATACTGCTTTTGACTGCCTAGAACCGATGTCTATTCCCACTACACTTTTTCCATCCAATAATTCTTCTTTTTTAGGGTTCAAAAGAACCTCTTCGATATTCCATGTTTGAATAATCATACTCATTTCCTCTTTTCGGGTACTGTTTAAGACTTAATGTCCTTTTTAGTTCTTGCGACGATTATAGCCTCCTCTCAGACAAAGTTTCAAACATGATTTGCGAAAACGATTGCACCATATGTGACCTTATCCTATATATTATTGTGTTTTTACAACATACAACGGCAGGATTTTCTTAAAAAAACAGCAAATTATGAAAACGTATTCAAATGCCAAAAAAAGCCGAGAAACAGCATAAATGCTGAATTTCTCGACTCTTTTTCTCCTACTTAGGACTTCAAATCATTACAAATTTTTTCCCAATGCAAAGGCATCCTTTAATGCCGGATGATTTTTTATATCTCCTTTGTCTTTTACTCCTCTCACCAATACCATACCGGCATCTTCGAGGTGAAAGAAATCCAAAACCAACTGGTACTGTAACTTTATTGAATCAAACACAGTTGGCAGTTCCGCAGCTGCTACTAAAAGCAATGCCAGCTTCTTTATTTTAAAATTATTCCGCATAGGCGTATGTAATCGATCAACGATTGCTTTTAACTGGGCGCTGATTCCATAAAAATACACAGGAGAAGCAACGACCAGCATATCTGCTTTCTCAAGTTTCGGATAAATTTTTTGCATATCATCTGCCTGAAAACACCCATGGCCTTCCCGATCAAAACAAGAATTACAACCGATACAGGGATTCACTTTGTAATCGGCAACCGAAATGATGTCCACTTCATTTTTCTGCCCTGCGCCTTCCGCAAAAGCTTTCGCCAATATATCTGTATTGCCGTTTTTCCTCATGCTTCCTACTAATATTACAATTCTACTCATACCCTTTTACTTCCTCTCTGGATTTTTCCCATTCTTCTCTGGTAAGACAGGTGATGTGCTCCGTGCGAACATCATCCATCAGTTCCCAATGAATATTTTTATTCGTATGATGATAAACAAACCCGCATTTTTCCTGTACACGTTTGGATTTCGTATTTCCCTCAAAATATCCGCACCAGATTTTTTCCAGCTTTAAATCGCAAAAACCGTGACGCAATAATTCTGTTACCGCCTCTGGAATAAGTCCCTCTCCCCAGAATGGAACTCCAATCCAGTATCCAATTTCGCCCTCGGTATCCGGCAAATCAAGATTACTCGCATTTCCAATCATAAGCCCGATGCTGCCAATAGCCTTACCGTCTTCTTTCAGACACACCGCATAGGTTTCATTCACCGATAAAACATTTTTTATAATCTCCCGGCTGTTCTCTACACTGGTATGCGGCGGCCAGCCTGCTATCGGCCCCACCTCAGGGTCTTTCGCATATTTATATAAACTTTCTGCATCCGTTTCCAACCACGGACGAAGTATTAATCTTTTCGTTGTCAGTTTCTTCTTCTTTCTCCGCTCCCTTAACTCCTTAAAAAAACGACTTAGGATTTCCGAACATTCTTCCTCCAGTATGCCCCTGGTAATCTCCACCTGATGATTGAACTCCTGCATCTGAAGCAGGTTTAAAATAGAACCTGCGCAACCCGCCTTCGGATTCATACAGCCAATAACAACTTCCTTAATGCGCGCCTGGACAATTGCCCCCGCACACATCTGACAGGGCTCCAGGGTCACATACATCGTACAGTCCTCAAGACGCCAGTCCCCGGTCTTTTTACTCGCCTTTTTGATAGCGGAAATCTCCGCATGAGCCAGTGTAATCTTGTCCGTATTTCTACGATTATATCCCCTGGCAATGATTTTGTGATCCTGCACAATAACGCAACCAATCGGCACTTCGCCAAGACGGTACGCCTTCTTTGCCTGCTTAAGTGCCTCACGCATGAATTTTATCTGTTCATCCATTAATTCTTAATCCCTTCCTGTCACATTTTTTATTTCGTATCTGTAAATATCTGCTATAATAATAACATAGTTTTTATAAAAGAGGTATTGCATATGCAGATACACGGTTTTCAAAAGACCACTCTGCTGGACTATCCGGGGCATGTGGCGGCAACCATTTTTTTCGGGGGATGCAATTTCTGCTGTCCCTTCTGTCACAACAAAGACCTGGTCATGGCTCCAAATGAGGTTCCGGTGATTCCAGAGGAGACGGTTCTTTCTGTGTTACATAAAAGACGCGGCATACTGGACGGTGTCTGTATTACCGGCGGAGAACCGACCTTACAGCCGGATTTAAAAGATTTTATAAAAAAAGTAAAGGACATGGGCTATCTAATCAAACTGGACACCAACGGCTTTCGACCTGACATCCTAAAGGAACTGTGCCGGGAGGGGCTTATTGATTATGTTGCCATGGACATTAAACATACCAAAGAAAAATATCCTATTATTGCAAACGTACCTCATTTTTCCATTACGCCCATTGAAGAATCTGTGGAATTTTTAAAAAACGGATCTATCCCCTATGAATTTCGCACCACTGTGGTTCGGGAATTTCATAAGGAAGAAGATTTTATAGAAATTGGAAAATGGCTCGATGGAGCATCCCGGTACTTCCTGCAAGGCTATAAGGATTCCGAGCGGGTGATTTCACCGGGCTTTCACAGCTATACCAAAGAAGAACTGGAACATTTTTGTTACTTACTATCAAAATATGTTAAAAATATTGAAATTCGCGGGGTAGACTAAAAATATGAACCTGATTTATGAGACTGACCGATTATTTTTAAAAGTATTACGACCGGATGCAGCAAAAAAAGTTCTCTGTTTTTATCTGGACAACAAAGAACTTTTTGAAAAATACGAGGCCGCAAGGCCGGAAAATTTT
Source organism: uncultured Lachnospiraceae bacterium (assembly GCA_945868305.1). Classification (GTDB taxonomy): domain Bacteria; phylum Bacillota; class Clostridia; order Lachnospirales; family Lachnospiraceae; genus Roseburia_D. The sequence continues at coordinate 7,944 of CAMBKU010000095.1, forward strand.
TATACCGTAAAATACCAGAAATCTATACTTCTTTGCGAATATAACCTGGCAGTGCAGCTTTCCGCGGTGCGTTTTTATGTCTTTTTAAAAGAAAATCCCGACCAAATCATCGGCACCGTCTGTTTTCGTAATATTGCTCACTCTATTTATGAAAGCTGTGAAGTCGGCTACAAGTTTGATTCCCGTTTCTGGCATCAAGGTTATGCAACGGAATCCCTGATGGAAGGCATCGACATTATGTTTGGCGATCTTAAGCTTCATCGGATTGAGGCCTGCGTCATGCCGGAAAATACACCTTCCATTCGTCTGTTGGAATCCCTTTATTTCAAGCGGGAAGGACTGCTTCGTCAAAACGCCCGCATCAACGGGAAATGGGAAGACCATTACCTCTACAGCCTCATTCGTCCATAAAACGATACCAGTAACCAAACTGATTCGTCTTTGCCTCCGTATCCTTTTCCTGCCTGAACTCCGGAAAGCCAAAAGCTGCTGCCAGAATCTTTTCCTGGTTCTGGTATACGCCAGGAACTCCGACAAACCATTTCCTTTTATCCTCACCGTCCATCCTTCCAAGAAGTAAATGACTGTAATTAAAAAATCCATGCAAAAGAAAACTGTTGCTTCCCAGATACCAATACTGCTCCGGAAGTTCCCGCAAATCTTTCAGTTCAATGCGAATTCCGCGAATCTGCGGAGCATTTTCAAACGGCTGCTCCTCTCCATGAAGCTCCGCCAACTTCTCCCACCTCATCTGCCAGGGTTCCTTTTTTTCCTGAGACTGTACCACTTCCTCAGATTTAGAATTTTCCGTTATCTGCACGTTTTCTTCCGGCTGTATCCTCTCCTTAGACTGCTCACCTTCTTCCGGCTGCTCGTTTTCAGATTCTGC
>CAMBKU010000096.1 GCA_945868305.1 uncultured Lachnospiraceae bacterium
CCGCTCTACCTCATAGCTACTCCATTCATCTGTTTTTGGCGCCCCGGACATATCTGCCGTGTTTTCGTAGGAATCCACCGTTATGGTATATGTGCTGTTTCCTTCTATATAAATAGTGCCATCTTTTCCTTTTACCGTAACCGTATTTCCGCTTTCATCCGTAATTGTTCCTGCACAATAGAGATTACGCAGTGTACTGTCTCCGGTTACCGTCCAACTGCTGCCCGCTCCAATATAAAAATCACAGTACCCGTCGCCGCCGCTTCCCGCATAGGTTTCATCATCAATTACTGCCCCGGTAAACGTGCTGTCTGTCATATAAAAGTCCAGCGTACTAATGCTGTCCCAGATAATGTTACCCTGCATTTCCTGGTCATAAGCACCAAACAGACAATCCGCTCCATTCGCTCCGGTTTCTCCCCAACCTCTCTGGTTGTTATTTCCGGTACAGCACAGGAAAAATTCGCTGTCATCTGCATAGGTAATGTCTACACCAGAAAGAATAAATGTAGACTCCGTATTTGTCGTATAAAACATACCGCCGTTTTTCGCTGTCAGAGTTCCTCCATCCATCTCAAACGTACTATTTCCTACTTCGGAATCTCCCGACATACTCTGGTATAAAATCACATTCCAGGTACAGTCATTTTGCGCATCATCTCCCATATTTCCGGTCAGATTTGTATCAAACAAACGCAACGAGTTCAATCCTTCAATACATACTGCCTCCGAACCGTTTGCCGTAAGATCCGCCTGATGCACCGAAATATCCGCTGTGCTGTAAACTGCAGGAGAACCAGTTCCATTTGAGGTATAGCTTCCTCCGTCCACGACCATAGTTCCGCCTCCTCTGTCACTTCGAATTGCAGCCGAAGAAGCTCCGTTTGTCTCCACCGTCAAATCCCATGCATATAAGGTTCCACCTCCTGCCGCATGAATACCTCCGGAAGTTCCCTGTTTTGTGATAATATTGCTGTCTGCCGCATACACCGTACCGTCTCCGTAGGCAAATATTCCTGCTGCTCCGTTTGCATCCGTATCAATATCCACATTGCTGACGGAAAGTGTTCCGTCTGTCACAAGAAGCGCTGCTCCCACACCATAGAAACTGGAATCATCTCCACCCTTACTGTCCGCAGAACTACGGGAAATGGTACTGTTTTTCAAAGACACTTCCGCCCCACCTGAAACATGCACCGCATTCTCATCTGTTCCGTTGGAGGTAAAGGTCTCGCCTTCCACTTCGGTATCTTCCGTATACTCATTTACTGCATCATAACTTTCTACGCCGCCGGAACTTCCCGTGCCGCCACCCGGTGCTCCTGCCCCCATTTCTGCAGACATAATTGTAATCGTTGCGACATTCCCATTCTCATCAAACGTGGCAGAAATCCGGTCGCCCACTGCGATATCGGAAAGGGCTGCCTCCTCAGCCTGCGCATTTTCTCCCTCATTCTGAGGCGGTTCCGGCATTTCTTTTGTTCCACCATTTTCTGCATCCGTCGGTGCTTCTCCTCCTGCCACACCATTATTTTTTCCTTCATCTCCCTGCGGCGGTTCCAAAACTCCGCCACTTTGCTTTTGAATTACCGTATTTTCAGTTACTGTGATTTCAATTTCTTTTGCATCTTCTTCACCTTGTGTCTCAGTCTTTAAAGTAATCGTGCTATCTTCCACTTTTTCGACCTCACCCACAACTTCTTTCGCTTTTTCCTCATCAGTATCATCCTGTACCTCTGTTGCCGTCACCTGCACCTCTGTCTTTGCATCTTTATTTGTCCCGGCACATCCGCTAAACACTGACATTCCAACAAAGGCTCCTGTTAAGACTGCAATATATTTACGTTTCATTCTTCATCATCCTCCTGTTTTTTCGCAAATATCCTTTTCAGTCTGTATTGTAGTCTGCGAGCCTTAGCTGAACCTTAAAAGGAGCATGGCTTTCGCCACGCCCCTCTCTTTTTTGTATTTCAAATTAAAACAACTTTGAATGCGGAGCCGAAGGTACATCAAACAGCCCCCGCTTATCGTCCATCACCGATATCCGAAACAAAATGATTCCAATTACAAAGAACACTGCTATCATTCCCACTCCCTTATTGATATTTCCGGTAAGCTGGGAAACCACACTTACTACCGTCGTACCAAGAAAGGATGCTCCCTTGCCGCAGATATCCATAAGTCCAAAATATTCTCCCGACTGTTCCGCCGGAATGATTTTCGCGTAATAGGAACGGGACAATGCCTGAATACCTCCCTGAAACATTCCAACCAGAATTGCCAGAATCCAGAACTGCGTCTGTGTGGACAAAATGCAGGCAAACAACGCTATCCCAAGATATGCCGCAATACAGACCGTAATCAACCACTCCGCCTGAAAACGTTGCGCCAGCCTGCCAAACAAAATTGCGCATGGGAATGCCACAATCTGTGTCACTAAAAGTGCCAGCAACAGTCCCGTACTGTCAAGTCCGAGTGCTGAACCATATGCCGTTGCCATATCGATGATTGTATACACTCCATCAATATAGAAGAAAAATGCCAGTAGAAAAAGAAATACCTTTTTTTCTTTCTTTACATTCTGAAACGTTCTTCCTATTCTGCGAAAACTCTCTGCAAATGCATGGGGCGTCCGTTCCACATAATGGGTCTGTCGATAAGTCTTTAACATGGGAAGTGTCATTGCCACCCACCAAACGGCAACAACGCCAAAAGCAATTCCCATAGCAAGCTCCATCGTAATTCCTAACTTCTCTGCTCCAAGTACGATGCCAAGACATACTGCAAACGGAATACAGCTTCCGATATATCCCCAGGCATAGCCCTGGGAAGACACCTGATCCATCCGTTCTTCATCTGTCACATCAGAGAGCATGGAGTCGTAGAAAATCAAGCTGGCTGAATACCCAATCTTTGCAATAATATAAATCAAAAGAAAGAGCAGCCACTGCCTTGCAAAGCCCAACGCAATACAACCTGTGGCTCCAACGCCCAGTGCTATGGTAAAAATCGGCTTTTTAAATCCCTTTGTGTCCGCAAGTGTGCCGAATACCGGTCCAATTAAAGCTACCACAAGCGTGGCAATAGAAGCAGCATAACCCCAGTACGCCAGATAATCCACAGAAGACAACCCTGCCTCCTCTGCCAGATAATTAAAATAAATCGGCATGATGGTAGATACCAGCAACGTAAACGCAGAGTTTCCCACATCATACAACACCCAGTTTTTTTCTTCCTTTGTCAGTCTCATGTTTCCCTCACTTTCTGCCCGTCGGGCAACTGTTTTCATTCTAGAGAAAAAAAGTGAGTGCTGCTATCATGAACATGTAAAGAATGTAAAAACTGGGTGATTTTTTTGAAAAATTTTATTTTACAAGACTTTCTGCATAATCTAATGCCTCTACAATGTTAGGCAGAAAATGCTCTGTTCCCATATCCTCAACAAAGCCATCTTTTTGCATCACAGACATCGGCTGTTCATTTACATGGGAAAAAATCAGGGTAATCTGCTTTTTCTCGGCACGTTTTGCAAGCTCCCTTAAGGAACGCATAGCACTTGCATCAATTGCCGGAACGCTTCGCATACGGATTACAACTACTTTCGTTGTTTTGTCACTGTTAATACGCAAAATCTCATCCGCCGCAGCAAAAAACAAAGGCCCACTTATCTCAAACACACGAATAGAATGAGGAATTTCACGCAGCTTCTCTGCTTCTCCCGGTGTAATATCCGGTTCGTCGGTATATTTCCATGCGGTAACATCCGCCGTTTCCGCCATTCGTTTCATAAATAACAGAGAAGCCAGAACAACGCCAACTTCAATGGCAACTACAAGATCAAAGAACACCGTCAAAAGAAAGGTAGCAACAAGCACGATAATATCGCTTTTCGGTGCCGTCTTGCAAAGCCGGATAAACGATGTCCAGTCTGCCATATTTGCGGCTACCACCAGAAGAACTGCTGCCAGAGTCGTCATCGGAATGAGTGCCGCCAAAGGCATCAGTGCCAGGAGAATAACCGTCAGTGTAATACAGTGTACAATACCGGCAATTGGGGTCCGTCCTCCGTTTTTTACATTGGCAGCGGTACGGGCAATCGCGCCAGTAGCCGGAATACCGCCAAAAAGGCCGGAAAAAATATTTCCAACACCCTGGCCGATTAGCTCAGCATTGGATTTATGCGTATCCCCAATCATACCATCTGCCACCACTGCGGAAAGCAAAGATTCGATTCCCGCCAAAATAGCAATGGTAAATGCTGGTGAAAACATTTTTTTAATTAAACCGAATGAAATTGCCGGCACATGCGGCATCGGGAAAGAAGAAGAAAGTTCTCCATACACGCTTCCGATGGTATTTACCGGAAGCTTTGCAAAATATACAACAAGCGTGGTAGCAATAATAGCAACCAGCGAACCCGGTATTTTATCTGTTACTTTAGGCCAGACCAACATAATCACAACTGCCACTGCGCCAACCAGAGTCGCAGTCAGATTAATGGTATGGAAATGTGTTGCATAAGCAACCACTTTATCCAGGAATTCCGAAGGAACTGACTCTATGGAAAGCCCGAAAAAATCTTTCAACTGTCCGACAAAAAGTGTTACCGCGATACCACAGGTAAAACCGGTCGTTATCGTATAAGGAATATATTTAATCAGCGAGCCAAAATGGCAGATTCCCATAATAACCAGAATGATACCGGCTAGAATTGTGGCAACGATAAGTCCGTCAGTACCATACTCTGTCACGATTCCATAAATAATGACAACAAAAGCCGCTGTCGGTCCCCCGATTTGCACACGGCTTCCGCCTAAAAGTGAAATAAAAAACCCGGCAATAATCGCCGTATAAAGTCCCTGCTCCGGGCCAACACCGGATGCAATGGCAAGTGCGATAGAAAGCGGCAATGCAATAATCGCTACAATAATTCCGGAAATGATGTCTTTTATCAACTGTTCTTTGTTGTAATCTTTTAAGACATCAAACAACTTGGGTTTTAACGTATTCATAATTTTCTCCTCTATGCTTTATCTTTTGGTATAAAATTTGCCATTTGATATAGTAGCACAATTTTACTTTCCCGGATAGATTTATTTTCTATTCTGTCATCATTTTCAAAAAGTTCTTGACAGAATAGACCAATCGGTCTATTCTTAACGTGTCGGAGATGAGGAGGAAACATGAAATGGAAAAAACAAAAGGCAAAATCACAAAAGAAAGAATTATAAAAAAATCTGCCATATTATTTCTGGAACATGGATATAGCAATACCGGAATTGCTGCTATTTTAGAGGCAGCTGAAATTCCAAAAGGCGCATTCTATTTTCACTTTAAAAGCAAGAATGAGCTTGGTGCTGCTGTGGCCGAATACTTTTCCCAGGAACTAAGCACATGGTTCAATGACATTTTAAAAACAACCATTGATTGGTCTTCGTTTGTGGAACAACTTGCAACTGACATACATAAAAAAATAGAAGCAGCCGAATATTTCGGATGCCCCTTTTCCTGTTTCGGAACGGAAACTGCTGTTATAGACAAAAATATTTCAGATATTTGCACAAAGGCAATCCAACGTCTCGGACAAATATTTGCAATGGCAATGTTCCGCCATGAAAATCTGACACCGGCAGAAATCACAGAAGGATTCTCAGCATTGAGCATGTATGAAGGATATCTGGTATATTTTAGAATTTCCGGAGAAAAAAAGACTATTGATACAATGAAAGACGCATTAATCAGAATGGAGGACACAAAGAAATGAAAATTGCAGTTGTAAATATGCCGACAGTTTTTGCAAATCATAATGCAAATATGACTACCGCAGTAAATTATATCAAACAGGCTTCCGTAGAAGGCGCAAAACTAATCGTTTTTCCAGAATTCTTTAATACCGGATTTGCTGTTTCTCCAATGCTTCTTGAAGCAATTAAATTATCTCAGAATATGGAAAATGAATTATCGAATTTAAGTTCAGCCTATCATATTGCAATCGGTGGTTCCTATTTGCACTACGATACTGCTTCGGACAATATCTATAATGTTTTCGGTCTATTTTTTCCAGACGGAGCACAATATTTCCACAGAAAAGACATCCCTACTGCATTGGAAAATTTTTGTTATACCAAGGGCGATGAGGAAAGTGCCTTTGACACACCTTACGGAAAAGTCGGCGTTGTCATGTGCTGGGAACAGCTCCGGTATCAGACAGTAAAACGAATGGCCGGTAAAGTAGATTTTATCATCGGCGGTTCCTGTTGGTGGAATTTCACCCCGGAAGACGGCGCTAACGTTTATGATACACTATGCGGTTTGAATGCCAGACTTGCTTTTGACGCCCCTGTTACGCTGTCAAAAATAATGAGCGTTCCCATGATACATGCCAGCCATCACGGAGCCTTTCCGGGTTCCTCAATGTCAGACAGGAAAAAAATATGTAACCGAAACATCGAAGGTGCCGCTATTGTCACAGATGCTTCCGGCAATATCCTCCTGTCACAACACGAACAAACCGGTTGCTTTTTTGCAGATATAACCCCCGGCTGTATAAAACCTGAAATTGACATCCCACAAAATCAATATTGGATTCCGAACTTACCCCAGCCCATGACTGCCGGATTTGAGATGCTGAACCAAAAATATGCCGAGGTCTATGAAAACCTCGTGTTACCACAGGCCAGACAGGCATTTCAGAATCCTTCCTCGCTATAGTACATACACTTGTGTTCAGACAAAAACAGCCCTAACAGTGCCAGAATTGTGCCGACACCGGACATAACAGTTATTTTTTCATGCAGGATGAGGGCCGAGGTAGCAACCGTAATAACCGGCACCAGATAAATGTATATACTTGTTTTAACAGCCCCTAAAATCTTTACTGCTACATTCCATGTAACAAAGCACAGTGCAGAGGCTCCCAACCCCAGGTAGATAATATTGAACAGATATAGCGGCTTTGTGAACCGTTCCAGCCCCAAACGGAAATCAGACCAAAACAGCACTGGAATCATAAACAAAATTCCATAGGCAAACACCCGCCTTGTAGTCTGAATCGTATTATAACCGAATTCACTGATTTTCCGGGTCAGAACAGAATAACACGCCCACACAACTGCTGCTCCCACAGCCAACAGGTCACCGATTGGATTAAGCTGCATCTTCGAACCGTTAAAGCTGATCAGGCAGATACCAATCATTGCAACTGCAAAACCCACAAAGAAATTCGCTCCCAGCTTTTCATCTTCTTTCATAAACACATGGGTAAAAATTGCTGTAAAAAAGGGAGCAATAGAAATAATCACGCCTACGTTAGACGCCATCGTATAAGTCAGAGCAATATTTTCCAATAGGTAATACAGGCAGATACCACACAAACCGGCTGACGCAAAAAGGGCTTCCTGTCGTCCGGTTGTTCCCTTCATACGACGCGGGCAGACTATCAGTAATGCCAAAAATCCCATCAAAAACCGGAAAAACAAAATTTCAATCGGTTGAAAATCCACCAGAAGTATCTTCGTTGAAATAAATGTTGTTCCCCAAATCAAAATCGTAACCAATGCGGCCAGGTGTCCCATACTATTTTTACTTTCCGTCATGGTTTCCACCTCCGCTTTTATCTGCTTCTTTTTTCAAAAAAATATCACGATAAACACCAGGCGCAATTCCGATAAACATACTAAAATACTTCGTAAAATGGCTCTGATCCGAAAATCCGGTCTGCATGGCCACTTCAATAGGCGGAACGCCCTGTTCTAACAGCTTCTTCGCTTCATTGACCCGTATATTTTCCAAATACCGATAAGGCGTCACACCCTTTGTTTTTGTGAATGCCCGAATCAAAGTTGTTTTGCTGAGCGATACATATTTGCATATCTGATCCAGATAAATCCGCGACCTGTAATGCTCCTGTAAAAAGCTGCATACTATCTCGATTTCCTCCCGGCATTCCGGAATACAACTTTCAAATGACTGGCCATATTTTTCGAGTAACAACGAAAGCATCAAAAGCCAGTATTCTTCCTTTTCAAATTCACCGGAACCGCCCATAAGCAGTTCATGAAGCGGCCGCAAATAGCAGGTCAATTCCTCATCGAAAATCACATTTTTTGAAAAGCCCGGCAATTCCCGTTTTCCCGTCACTTCCTGAACCCAATCTAACATAACATTTTTTTCAATGTTAATTCCCCGATAATCCAGTGTTCCTCCATCAATCTGGGCGCAGGCATGATTATCCCCTGGATGAAACAGGACAATATCTCCTTTTCCCAGTTCATATTCTTTATTACGACATGAAAGTGCCCTTTTCCCATTCTCAATAAAACCAATGACATAATACTCGTGAAAGTGATTTGGGAAAGGCTGT
>CAMBKU010000097.1 GCA_945868305.1 uncultured Lachnospiraceae bacterium
CTAAAAAAGCTGCGGTCTTTCCCGCAGCTTCTCTTTTTTATTTTTGACAAACTATTTATCCAGTGCTTTCAAAATCTCCTGTACAATTTCCGCAGCACTCTTTCCATCTGTAGCCACTACGATATCTGCTACCGCAAGATACCGGTCCTTTCGCTTTTCCATCAATCCACTGATATATTCCACATTCATATTCCCGTTTAAAATCGGACGGTCTGTACTGTCTTTCACACGCTCATAGATGGTCTCGGGTGTTGCCGTAAGCAGTACAATCCGACCGCACTGTTTCATCAGCGCCGCATTTTCATCCCGCATGACCGCACCGCCACCGCAGGAAACGATAATTCCTTCCTTTTCCTGCAAATCCCTTAGAAGTGCTGTCTCCACGTCACGGAAATAAGTTTCTCCATGTTTATCAAAAATGTCAGAAATCGGCATACCTTCGCGTTCTACAATCATGGCATCCATTTCTGCTCTCGGTACGCCAAGCTCATGTTCCAGTTCTGCGGCAATGGTACTCTTTCCAGCTCCCATAAACCCGATCAAAAAAATATTTTTTTCCAGCTTTTTCATCTTTTCCTCCTACTGCGCTATATTATCATGAATAACTGTCAGTATGTCACGCAATTTTAAGGCATCAATCTGTCCCGGTGCAGAAGCCATCCCCGCAGTTCCAAAAGTCAGTGCCGAACCAAATACTTCTCCGCAAAGGCGGCTTACCAGTCCTGTTCCTGCCATAGACATGGTGATAACCGGACCGTGTATCCGGCAGGATGCTTCTTCGGTCGCCGCAAGCAGCGTCAATACATCCTTGTTGCTCTTCGGCATAACTGCAATCTTGGGGATATCAGCTCCAAACTCCTTCATCCTGCAAAGTCGGTTCACGATTTCTTCTTTTTTCGGCGTTTTTTCAAAATCGTGATTCGACATAATCACCTTAACTCCTGCCTTATGAGCGCTCTGCAACAGTTTCGCCACCTCTGCATCTCCAGTAAAAAGCTCGACATCTATAAGCTCGACCTTTCCGGTCTCCACCGCTGCCTGATTCAGTCTCACATATTCCTCCACAGAGATTGCTTTCTCCCCGCCCTCGCCTGCCGTCCGAAACGTAAACAAAAGCGGTATCTCTCCTAAAATCAGGCGAAGCTCCGCTATGACTTCCTGCACCATCAAGCTGTCTGTCACACCAGCAAACCAGTCAGCTCGCCATTCTGCCACATCCGCCCTTTCGGCTTTCACGGCTTCTGCCGCTTTTTTTATTTCTTCTTTTGTTCTTCCCACAATCGGGACACAGATTTTCGGAATACCTTCTCCGATTCTGACACCCCGGACTTCTATGTAATCAGTCATTTTCTTTTCCTTTCGCCTGATCCTGTTCTTAGCTGAAAAACAGTTCCTTTACTTCTTTTACCGGCATATCCTGTCCCGTATAAAGCTTAAAAGCTGCGACGCCCTGCCACAGTAGCATTCCCTTTCCGCCGATACAGATGCAACCTGCTTCTTTTGCCTCTTTTAACAGTCTGGTTTCTTCCGGGTTATAAACCGCATCCGCCACCACAAGTCCCGGGCGGAATGCAGACAAATCCTTGACCACACTTTCGTTTTCCATCGGCTTCATGCCCACGATAGTTGCATTGGCAAAAATATCGCTATCCCCGATTTCTTCTGTCATTTTTTTTGTATCCGCAATGTCGTATACATTGACCACAATACCTGGTACTTCCTTTTTAATTTTCTCCGCGGTTTCTAAGGTTCTTCCAAAAAACTTGTCCTTGATATTAAAAATCGTGATTTCCCTCGCACCGTCCAGTGCACACTGTACCTGAATGGCAGTCGCTGCACCGCCGCCGCCTGCGACCGTAATCTTCTTTCCCTTGATATCAATCCCGTGATCCTTTAAATTATTGACAAAGCCCTCTCCATCGGTGATATACCCTGTCAGCTTCCCGTCATCATTTACAATCGTATTGACCGCCCCTATAATACGTGCTGCCGGAGATAACTCATCCATATGCTTTGCCGCCTCCGTCTTGCAAGGCATAGTAACATTCATGCCGCGCATTTTAAAAAGCTTCATTGCCGCGAGTGCATCCTTTACTTCATCTTCCTTTATATCAAAAGCAACATAGGCATAATCCAGTCCCAGCTTTTCAAAACTGTAATTATACATCGCCGGGGAACCGGAATGCCCTACCGGGGAACCAATGAGTGCCAAAAGTCCTGTATGTCCTGAAATTCTTTTTTCCATTTATCTTTCCTCCATTTTTTATTGCTCTTTTTATCATAACCGTATTCCGTTAGAATGGCAAACGGTTTTCTATGCCGGAAATAAATATTTTTCTATGATATGTTCCTTCACCCAGGTTATGACAGGTCCCAAAGTAAGCGCCATAATCACCGTAACAACTCCCAGAGTCGAACCGAGAAATACTCCAATCGCACATGCCGCCATATCCCAGCAGATACGCACCACGCGAAACGGAATCCGTTTTCCCTTTTCCGCAATAAGAAACGGAATTGCATCATAAGGCGCCGTTCCCAGTTCTACCGCCATATAAGCTGCCGCCGCAAAAACAAAAACCACCAACGCCGGAACTGTAACAAGAACCCGTACCGCCATGCCTTCAAAAAAATTCGCCGGAAGCAGAATATTCCAAAGCCAGGAAAAGAAATCAAAACTATATCCTACGAGAAACATGTTTGCGATAGTTCCCCATCCAATCTGGTTTCTGGCAAAAAGAAAAACAATCACAAGCATAATACAGTTTAAAGTAGCCTGCCAGGTTCCAAGCGTCCAGCCGATGGTCCCGGAAATTCCAAGATTCATACAGGTACAGGGATCAGTTCCAAATCCAGTACAGTTCAAAAAGGAAAGGCAAAAACCCATCATAACCACTGCCAATACAACAAACACCAGACGTTTCTTTTCCACATTCCGAAATTTCATCTTAAATTTCCTCCTCTTTTTCTGTCATCCCCTTTAACTTTTCCGCCACTTCTTCATTCATATTGTCAAACAGATAGTTTTTTCTTCTTTCTGCCGTCTGAACCGCCTTTTGGTTTACATAATTCTCATTCATTCTTTGACATGCTTCATCAATTTCTTTTTTCAATTCCCGGGAGGAAATGAGCTGGCAACCCGCTCCCCTTATAATAATCTGCTCCAATCCGTCGGAAGTGGCTACTGTGACACGATACTTCCGCCCGTTTTCATGCGCAAACTTCTCGATAAACTGATCTGCCGTCTCTGCCTCTTTCGTAAAAACCACGTGTATATTGTGGTAATCAAAAATTCCTGTGGAATGTCCCGCCACCCGGTAAGCATCAAACACTGCAATGAGATTACATTTTTTGATTCCCTGATAATTACAGAGAATGTCAAGTAGCTTTCCTCTGGCTCCATCCAGATTTACCTGCGCCAGTTCCTTTAATTCATCCCATGCGAAAATCACATTATAGCCGTCTACCAGAAGATACTCCTCTGTGGATATTTTCTCCTTTGCACTCCGAACTGTGGGAGCAATATATTCTGTTTTCGTATGGGGACGTGTCCACTTTCTTGTCCCTATATTCTCTTTCTTATTTGCATGATAGGTTTTTTCCAGAATTGCATCAATCTCCTCTGTGTCAATCCATTCCTCCACCGGATGAGCAGATACCTTATCACGAAGTTCGTCCACCACAGTTTCCTCTGCATCCTGATTCAACACAGCCTCAACATGCATATAATCCTTTACCTGCTGCCAGGGCACCACAAATCCCGCACCATGAGCACAAAATACCGAATCTGCCGTATTCTCCAAATCTGCCTCCGGATCGTATCCGATGCGCTCAATAACTTCTTCGGCATTGTGACAAGGCGCATAGCCCTTCAATGTGCAAAACAGCTTTCCATGCCCCTTCGTATATGCGGTCACTTCCTTCGCATAATCCTGCATGGTCGCCACAGGCGCACTACCGCACAAATATGTCGTTCCGTTCACCGTCTCCTGCGGCTGCACACTGCCGTATCTGCGATCGATATCTGTCATTGCACGCCCCACCATATTCTCCGGAATCTCCAGTCGAAATTCATAATACGGCTCTAACAGCACACTTTCTGCCTGCATCAGTCCCTGACGCAGTGCCCGATAGGTTGCCTGCCTGAAATCTCCCCCCTCTGTATGCTTTAAATGCGCCCTGCCCGCTACCAGGGTAATCTTCATGTCTGTAATCGCTGAGCCAGTCAAAACCCCTATATGCTCTTTCTCTTTTAAATGTGTCATAATCAACCGCTGCCAATTCTTATTTAACACATCTTCACTGCAATCTGTCTGAAACGTAAGGCCGCTTCCTGGTTCTCCCGGTTCCAACAAAAGATGTACCTCCGCATAATGGCGTAACGGCTCAAAATGTCCCACACCCTCTGTCTTCGTCGCTATGGTTTCCCGGTACACAATATTTCCGGCACCAAATTCCACATCTACGCCAAAGCGCTCTGCAATCAGGCTTTTTAGTACCTGAATCTGGACTTCACCCATGACTTTTATTAAAATTTCTTTTAACTTTTCGTTCCAGACTACATGAAGCTCCGGTTCTTCCTCCTCCAACACTCTCAGTTTCGGAAGCATTGCCGCCGCATCCACATCCTCTGGCAACAGAAGCTGATAGGTAAGCACCGGCTCCAACACAGGAAGAACAGAATTATTCAATGCTCCAAGTCCCATGCCTGGCATCGTTCCTTTAAGGCCTGTCACCGCACAGACCATTCCTGCTTCTGCTTCTTCCGCTGTCTCATACTTCTCTCCGGAATAAATCCGAATCTGGTTCACTTTTTCCTCCAGCCTCGGAAGTACAGTTTTTACCTTAAGACTACCGCCAGTCACTTTCAAAAAAGTCAGACGGCTACCCTGCTCATCTCTTGCAATTTTAAAAACCCGTGCCTGGAATACTTCTGAATAATTGGGAACACGTACATATTCCTCAAATCCCTCCAAAAATTCCTGCACGCCCTCCATCTTTAACGCCGAACCAAAAAAACATGGAAACAGCTTTCTTCTCTGAATCAAAGATTTCAGACGCTCTTTTTTTATACTTCCAATCTCCAGGAACTCCTCCAGCGCTTCTTCCTCGCACATGGCTACACTCTCATAAAAAGCTTCTGTAAATGCTCCGCCAAAATCCAGACAGCCATCCCCGAACTTTTCTTTCAATTCTGCTAAAATTTTTTCTTTCTTCGTCCCCGGCTGATCCATTTTATTGATGAACAAAAAGACTGGAATATGATATTTTTTTAACAATCTCCACAGCGTCTGTGTATGCCCCTGCACACCATCCGCTCCGCTTATAACTAGAATTGCATAGTCTAATACCTGGAGCGTCCGTTCCATTTCTGCCGAAAAATCCACATGCCCCGGAGTATCAAGCAAGGTAAGCTCCATTGTTTTTAGCTTCAGCACTGCCTGTTTGGAAAAAATGGTAATTCCTCGCTTCTTTTCGAGGGCATGAGTGTCTAAAAAAGCATCTCCATTGTCCACCCTTCCTATTTTTCGGATATTTCCGCTGGTATACAGCATACTTTCTGAAAGAGTTGTTTTCCCGGCATCCACATGTGCCAATATGCCAACGACCAAATGCTTCATCTGTTACCTTCCCCAATGGCGAATTAATTTTAAAATTCCGTGATAAATGCTGCGAATCAGAGAGAAAATCAAAAACATGATAAAAAATCCGACCACACCAAAAACAATATCCGCAAAATCCATATTTCCGGTATTTGTTACCTTCTGCCCAATCTCAATAGCAAAAGTGAGCACAATGATTAACGTAAACACATAAATCCAGGTAATTACCATGACATGCCCTGTTCTTGCCAGCCACTTGAATAATGGATAAATCACAAAAACCAGCAGCATACCAATAATTCCGATTACCAGAAAATGGAGCTGCTTGTCCGAAAAGTGGTATTCATACCTGTCATTTAAATGCATAATATAATTATGTATTTTTGCAATATATTCTACGATTGCATACAAAAACTCGCTCATATGAAATTTCCTTCCCTCCAAATCCTGTTTTCTCTTTTATTAAATTGCGCTTGCCGACATAAGACCGCCAAGCAGTTCAAAAATCAGTATACACGCCCCGCCAAGTTCCAGTGTCTGCATCATTTTTGGATGCTGTTTTAATTCCTCTCTGTTTTTTTCCCACATTACTACGATTGCCACAATAATCGTCACATACAGATATAAAAATGTGCGCTCTCCGGAAACAAACAACGTCGGTGAAAATCCCATAACTACCCGGGAAGCAAGTCCGATTCCCAACAGAAAAAAGTATCCAAAGAATTCTTCCCATGATTTTGCAATCAAGGCAAGGCAGACCAATACACATAAAAGAATAAGACAATACAACACCAGCGGAAGATAGGAATATCCCCACACATAATTGTAACCATTTATCAGTTCATTATTTTCAATCAAACTTGACAGTTTTGGAAAATGCCTCTCAAACGTATCTGGAAAAAAAGTCAAGACGACAGTCCAAGCAACCGGAACCATGCTCGCCAGACGCTCCAAAAAGCCTCTCGTTCTTTGAAACACCAAAACAGCCATAAGAACCACAAACATCAAAAACAACAGATTTCCGGATACCAACAGGTGCTTCACTGTATCCATAAGACCGAGATTCGCCTTGTCCAGTGGATTATACATGACGTAATTCTGTAAATAATCTGCTATTTCCTTATCTTTGCGCGCCCCATTTCCCGGACAGGTCATAATAAATACGAACTCAGCTCCGCAAATGAAAAGGAACGGCACTAATACCATCCATCGTTTTCCCTGTTTTTTTATAAACAGCAGATACAAAATACAAAGCGTATAGATACCAAGCATCACTGCACACATCTGCTCGGCATTTGTTGCATAAAGAGCCGCCGGAATATAGCATACATATGCCCACCATTTTATCTTTTCTCCCCGGAAAACCTTTGCAATTCCCGTCATGGCAAATGTACCAAGCGCCAGTGGCCAGATATAATTGGTCGTTGTTGCAATCCATCCGGCAGACCACAAGTCATTAAGCGGATAGATTAAAATCAGGCTTACCAAAACCCAATTTGTCTTCGCCGGATTTTCTGTCTTTCCAAAAATTTCAGAAAGAGAGACTGCAAAAAGCATCCACATAAACCAGTCAATTATTTTCCATGCCAACATATTCCTTGAAACATACACCAGCACTGCTTCTATGATAATTCTGGAAGACCATGTATCATATCTTATGGTCAGATAATCCTTTAAGCTATACGTATCCAACTGATTCCGAAAAAACCACATGGCATCCGATCCTGGAACCTCCCGCATCATGCAGTGGTAAATTAGTTGTATTACAGCGAAAAAATAAAACGGAAGATACTTTCTGTCTGTCAGCCTCCGGGCACATTCTTTTACTCTCTCCATCATCTTTCTCCTAACCTTCCTCTTGAATTAAAATTTTTCTTCCGTTACATTGGTACAATAATACGAATCTTCCATTTTCAGGCAACTTGCTTTTGTAAGCAGCACTCCGAAAACCAGAATAATCATAATCATATCCATCATCGGCATCTTCGGTAACATCTTCTCTTTTTACAGTCTCTGTCGGCAACTCATAATACATATCCTTACTCTCATCATACATAAGTACCTGAATACAGGACTCATCAATATCCTCTCCTGGAATGTAAGCATATCCTCCGACAAAAATATAATTATAAAACGTACTGACCTCTTCTATCTGAAATACTACCTCGCCAGTACTCCTGTCGCAATCCGAAACATCAATAACCTTTACCCGCTGATTCATAAAATGCAATAGCAGCAGAAAAAATATTATAAAAACAGAACATACAGCCGCTATAAATCCTGCTACCTTTCTGCCTTCATATTTTTTTAACATGTTCTTTCCTCCTGTCATTTCTTTTTCCCATTTTCAGCACAAAATACCTTCATTATAATAACCCTATCCAGCCTGTTTTTCAAGCATTTCCACATAAGCA
>CAMBKU010000098.1 GCA_945868305.1 uncultured Lachnospiraceae bacterium
CTTCTTATTTTTGTCAAATCTTTCTTCTTCAAGACAGTCTATAACAAGAAAGAAGCCGGAATCAGATTCCTGATTCCGGCTTCTTTCTGCTACCTAAACTTAAACAGCTTCTTTTTCCATATTTTTCACACGGTCAATAACAAATTTTGCCGTTTCTTCTTTTGTCATACCAAGTGCGATGGCAAACTCACCATAAAGATTTTCCTCTGCTATATGCAAGTATTTCTCATCACTGGCAGTCACCTTTTTCCCTGCTTCAATCCGCGCTTTTTTCCGCAGAAACAAGGTCTTTATAATTTTTATCCATTCTTTCGGATCACACTTTTTTACAACTTCCTTGTACATACTTTCCCGGCGCTTTTCATCTGTAATCCAAAGCGTCTCCGTCTCAAGTATGTGGTCAATGTAATCCATAGCCTCATCCTTGGTCACCACCGGACGCATCACGACTTTTTCATTGTCTACCGGTGTAAAAAGTCTGCATCCTGCCTGATATACCGGAAGTAATGTATAATACAATCTGTCCTTAGGTGCCCCTGGTATATCCATTGTTCCTATCGCATCTACCTTGCATACTCCATTCAAGCCATAAACCAGATAATCTCCTACTTCAAACATATTGCACTCTCCTTTTACACTGTTCATTTTAGCAGATTTTTTCGGTCCCTGTAAGGATTTTCTGTTGGACTATTTACTTTTTAGTAATTCTGCGCATGCGACAGCAAAATACAGTTGTGCAACATACCAATTTTCAGGCTTAATTTTTATCTTTTACAATAATAAGTGTCAAATATCCTTCTTCCGATTTTATCTCATCCAGACCGTAAAAGATTTTTTCTTCCGGCATTCCACAGTTCGAAACTGCATAGATTTCTGCACTTTTTCTCTCATTTTCCTGCAGTAGCCTTTTTAGCTCCTCTAACTTTTTCCCAGCTTTCATATAAACTTTTGTCCCAGGCAGTTTCAGGCTTTCCTCTATTTCATAGGAACCGGGAATCACATGAATCTGTTCGCTGCCTTCGCCGAGTGCAATTCCAAGTCTGGCACAAGCCGCGCAAAATGACGGAACACCGCTTATGGTTTCCACCTTTCTTCTATCTGCCACCGCACGCTTTTGAATATAAATATAGGTCGAATACACAAAAGGGTCACCGATGGTAAGGAAAGCCACATCTTCTCCGGCATCTAAACGCTTTTGAATTTCCTTATAGACAGCGTCATGTATCTGTGCCAGTTCATCCTTTTCCTTTTTCATGGGAAAATCAAAAAACAGCAGTTCCTTTTCCTCAATCTCCGGGCAAATCTGTTTTACAATCTGATACGCATAGCAATTTTCTCTTGTTTCGGAAGGAAATACCAGTGTTGTGCACTGTTTCATGCGGCGATATGCCTTTATCGTCAAAAGTTCCGGGTCTCCCGGTCCCACGCCAATTCCGTAAAATATTCCACTCATTCTTTTTTCGTCCTTTTCTCAAAATGCTTCTGCATCAGCTTCAGCCGCTTCATACATTCATCATAGCGGTCAATGCCGTCATTTAAAAACTGGACAGTCGGTTTACATAATGCATCAACCATGATTTGAAGAAAGATTTCTTCCTCCTCGGGCTTTAAATCCAATTCCGACATGTTCAGATATGGCCGAATCTCCGACAAAATCCTCGTTATTCCGCAAACCTCCACCTCGCGACATTTAGCCACATCCGTGAGCATCTCCGCCACCCGAATGTCTGCAAAAAGTGTGGCGTACTCCATCTTCACCTTTTTTTTCTCATCTCTCCCAAAAAAGTACATCAATACCGCTTCCGTGGTACAAAATACATCCCCGTTATTTTCCTCTAAGTATTCTTTAATTATGGCAATCAGAAAAGTGCAATATTCATCCAGAACGACAAACAGCATATCTTCTTTGCCATCAAAATACTGGTAAATGCTCCCTCGCGAGATATCCGCCTCCTTTATAATACGGTTTAAGGATATCTCGCTGTAGGGATGCGTAAGAAATTCATTTCTCACAGCTGTTAAAATTTTTTGCTTTTTCGGTTCCGGCAGATTTTCAAATGTCTTTTTTGGCATCCTTATCTCTCACCTTTCTCCTCTAATTCCGCAATAAACTCTGCCGCATCATCCGGTACATCATCAATAGAGTCGTCTCCGACATCTACCACCTTCGGCTGCTTGCGATACAAAATATCATACATAACAGGAACAATAAATAGTGTCATAAAAGTTGCATAAACCAGTCCGGCGGCTACAACAATAGCCATATCCCTGCCCATTTCACTTCCGGCATCTTTGCTCACGATCATTGCCACCATGGCAAGAATCGTTGTCAATGCTGTCATAAGAATCGGACGCATACGTGTCCTTCCGGTTGCTACCAGCGCATCATGCCTTGACATACCGCCTATACGAAGCTGATTTGTATAATCTACAAACACAATACCGTTATTTACGACAGTTCCCATCAATACCAAAAATCCGATTAAACTAATAAGCGAAATCTGGCTGCCTGAAATCATAAGTCCAAGCAAACCTCCGGTAAATGCCAATGGCACCGTAAAGATAACAATAAATGGTGAGAGCAGACTCTGGAACTGTGCCACCATGACCAGATAAATTAACAGGAATCCTAAAAGCATCAACTTTGCCATCTGTGTAATCATATCCGTAACATTTGAAGTCTCTCCGCCAAATTCAATGGAATATCCATTTGGAAGTTCATAATCCTCTAACAAATCCTCTACCTCTCTGGAGAGAAGCGTCGTATTGTATCCCTCTTTCGTATCCGCAGTGACACTTAACATACGCTCGCTGTTGGAACGGCTGATAGAGTTTACTCCTGTTCCGTAATCCAAAGTAGCCACATCACTCAATTTATGTGTTTCTGTGACGGTATTTCCCTCATCATCCTTAGACTGGGTCTCAAACTCCATATCCATAAGGTTTTCTTTTGTGAGCAGTTCCGTCTCATTGACGATTTTTACGTCCATATCTGTATCATCCACAGTAAGCGTTACAGAAGTCTTATCTGTCGTCAATCTGGAGGAAATATCACTGTAAAGCTGCGCCACTGTAATGCCAAGACGCATCGCCTCATCCTTATTGATGAGCAAATGGATTTCTTCATCTGCTTCTTCCTGTCCGTTTGTGATGTTCTCAAATCCTTCCACTTTCCCTATGATGCCTTCTATATCCTCACTGATATCTCTTAAAGTCTCAAGATCTGAACCATAAATATCTACCTGTAGACCGCTTCCGAGCATCTCATCCATTTCTCCCATCATAGAATTGGAGACAGCGACTTCACAATCCATATCCTTCGTTTCTTCTTCAATCTGATCACAGATTGCTGTAATATCTTTCGCATCCGTAATATCTTCTTTCGGAATCGCATAGAAGGAAAAAGAACTGTACTGATCGCTCGAACCACCCATTCCTCCAATCAGACCAGAAGAGCTGTTTCCATCCATAGCTCCGACATAGTCCACGCCATCCACCTTCATGATGGCTTCCATAATCTGGTCTGCTTTTTTATACGCAGTATCTTTATCATCATCCTCCGGCATTGTGACTGTCACGGAAATCTGGTCACTTCCGATATTCGGTATCAGGGTAATTCCCATCTGCATAACGGAGTGAACACAAAAGATGAACAATCCAAGAGCAAGACCTAACGGTACAATCTTAAATCGCAGGCAGAAATTTAATACTTTCTCATAAATATCCTGTACCTTCGAGAACACACCACGGGTCTTCGGCACTTTTTTCTTTAAGAGCAGTGAACCCATAGTCGGAACTACAGTAAGCGCCACGACCAGAGATGCAATAAGCGCAAAGGAAATCGTTAACGCAAAAGGAAGCATGAGCTGTCTGACCAATCCAGTAGTAAATACCATTGGTAAAAATACACAGATGGTCGTAAGTGTAGAAGCAATGATAGCTCCTGCCACCTGTTTCGCACCTTGTACCGCTGCCCGCGGTGCAGCCAGTCCGCGATGACGAAGTCTGTAAATATTTTCAATAACGACAATAGAGTTATCTACCAACATACCGACTGCCAATGACAGACCGGACAACGACATTATATTAATGGAAATATGTGTAAAGTACATGATTACAATTGCTGTCAGTACACTAAACGGTATACTGAATGCAACAACAAGCGTTGGTCTTACATCCATCAGGAAGATTGCAAGAATAATGATGGCAAGGAGCGCACCCAAAAGCATACTGGATACAATACTCTTAATAATCATAGAGATATAATCTCCCTGATCGACTAACGGCGTAATGTTAAGTCCCGGATATTCTGCTTCCAGTTCTTCAATCGCTGTATTGCAGGCCTTTGACACATCACTGGTTCCAGCCGTACTTCCTTTAAAAATTGAAATCAGTACGCCTTCCTCCCCGTTTACCTTTGCATAAGCTTCTCCCGAATTATCGATGACTGTGATATCCGCAACATCACTTAAACGAATATCTCCGATATCATCAATGTTGCAAAGAACCATATCAGAAAGTCCTTCCACGGAATCATAGCTTTCGCCTACTTTTAGCAGCCACTGGTTATCTTCGGCATCGTCAATGTAACCTGCTGGCATGGAAAAATCCTGCGCTGTAATGATACCGGATAAAGAATCCAGTGTCAAAAGCTGATCCAGATTGGCACTTTTTAACGCTTCATCCACAGAATCTTCATAAGTCTGCCTTGCATCATCAAGCTGTGTCTGTGCATCCTCAATTGCCGTCTTTGCTGCTGCAAGCTGAGCACTTCCCGAACCAAAGCCCGCTGCGGCAGAAATCTTTCCCTGCTCTGCAGTTGTATAGGAATCATCAATATTTGACATCTTACTGTTAATCTGATTTACGACTTCCTTCGCCGCCATGATTTCCGTATTCAGATTCGCCAGTTCTGTATCAATCTGCGGAATTCTGGTATTTACAATATCATAAAGCTGCTGCAACGTACCGGCATCCAGTCCGGCTGCAGCACTGGTTACTGAATCATCAATCTGAGAGCCTGGTATGGATGCAAGTGTCTGAACCGCAGTTTTAAAGTATTCCAGTTTTTCCGGATGGTCTAAGGCATCTTTAATATCCGACGGCATCTGGGAAGCGTCCAAAGACGGCATCTGCTGTCCTGCTTCTTCTTTGGCAGATTCCGTACCAGTCTCCGTATCGTTTTCTATATTGCTAACCGTATTACCGGACATTTGCTGCATCGCTGTCACGGCTGCCTGCATCTGGGAAAACATCTGGTTGATATTATTATAAGATGCTGTAACTCCCTTCTGTTCATATATCTGTTTTTCCCCTTCCAGTGCAGTTTTGCTTGCCTGAAGGCTGGTAAGATTGGATTCATATGCAGCACGGGTTGCAACCGCCTGATTCAACTGCAACGTTGCATCTGCAAGCTCTGCACTGGTAGAATCCTGCTGTTCCGAAAGTTCACTTTCTTTTTCGTCAATTTCTGATTTCGCACTGTTTAAGGAACTTTGAGAATCGTCCAGCTTTTCTTTTGCATCCGCAAGCTTATCGTTTGTCAGCAAAAGAATCTGTTCATTGATGGCATCTATTTTTTCTTCATTCAGACGTACCTCTATCGTCTTTTCAACCAGCCCCACATCAGAAACACTGGCTACGCCATCCTGACGCTCAAAATAAGGAATGACCGTGTCTTCCGTAAAAGAGGAAAGATCATAAATATCCTTTCCATCATAGCTGACACTGGCATACATGGTTGCCATCATGTCCATGCTGATTTCCATTACATTTGGAGTTCCGCAGGTATCCGGCAACTGGCCCTGTATCTCATTAATACCGGAGGAGACCTTGACCATAGCAGAATCCATATTTGTATCCTCCGCAAATTCCAACATTACCATGCTGTAATTCTCCGCGCTGGTACTGGTCACGTTTTCTACACCGCTTATGGTTCCGAGTACACTCTCCATCGGCTTTGTCACATTTGCTTCTACCTTCTCCGGGCTTGCTCCCGGATACGTCGTAATTACCAACATATATGGCATATCCATATCCGGTAAAAGACTCGTCTCCATCCCTGTAAGACTGACGAATCCGATAACCAGGACAATGATGACCGCCACAAGAACAGTAAACGGCTTCTTCACACTGTACTTTGTCATATTCTTCCTCACCTTCTGTAAAAATCAAAAAATGACAGGTTGTCACATACCTCTCAGTATAAATGCCAACCTGCCATGCGTCAATTTTTTATTTCAAATTTTATAAAAATTTTAGATTACCAGATCAAATACCAGTGAAGCCATCTGATAGATATATTTTAAGTCGTCCCACATACTTTCGCGCATTTTCAGATAGCGGGTGTGTTCCCGTTCAAAACACTCGAATAATTCCGTTCCATTCTTTTGTTTTACCCACACGGGCTGCCTCCCACCAAGCAGGCAAACATTTTCTTCTAACAGAAAATGAAATTTTTTTTCATATTCCACATGCTCTTTCAAATTTCCTCGAAATTCCTCATTATGGGGAAAGGTAAAGGCATCCGTCACATAATGCAGCAGCTTTCCGAGATGATAATAATCTCCCTTTTTCCATTTAGTTTTGTTTGACAGGCGTTCCATATCCTTTTTTACAATTTTTTTCACATTCTGATAATGATGTCCGCGAATTTTTCGACTTCTGATACATCCTCTTAAATAGGTAAACATATTTCGATCCGGCAGAACGCACCCTGCCACAAAAATCTTCCGCTCCAGAAATGTAATATTCGCCGGAAACTGCGCCGCAATCTGTAGTCCCAAACGCTTATGGTCGATGCCTTTCATCTGATTTATGCCTCCTGTATAAAAAACAAATCCTGTGCACAGATGTTTTCGCCTTTCACCTCTGCTCGCTCATAGCTTCCATCCGGCTGCATAATCCTTGCCTTTACATTATCTGACATATAAACATCAAACATATTAATGATTCGTCTTTTTATATCAGAATCCAGAATCGGCACTGCAACCTCTACACGCCTTACCGTGTTTCGCGTCATAAAATCTGCAGATGAAATATAAACTTCTTCCCCACCGAAAATATAGATTCTGGAATGTTCCAGATACCTTCCGACAATACTGCGCACTGTGATATTCTCGGTATAGCCTGGTACACCTGCCACCAGACAGCAGATTCCCCGGATAACCATCTCAATCTGCACACCAGCCTGGGAAGCTTCAATCAATTTGTCTATGATTTTTTTATCTGTCAGGGAATTCATTTTCAATCCGATATATCCAGTCTTTCCTTCTTTTGCCAGTGCAATCTGCCTGTCAATCTTGTCCAGTATTTTATCTTGCAGACATTTCGGCGCTACAAGGAGTTTTTCTGTCTGCTCAATCACCTGTCCCAATGCAAGTTCCTGCAATACCTTAGCTGCCTCCAATCCAATTGTCCGGTCTGCGGTCATCAAGGACAAATCCGTGTAAATTGCCGCTGTCTTCTCATTATAATTTCCGGTCGCTATCTGGGTGATGTAATCGACACCATCACCGCTTTTTCTGGTAATCTGACAGAGCTTGGAATGCACCTTTAAATGATCCAGCCCGTAAATGATTCGGCAGCCTGCATCTTCCAATTTTCTTGACCATTCAATATTATTTTCCTCATCAAACCTTGCCCGAAGCTCTACCAGCACAACAACCTCTTTTCCATTTTCGGCTGCCATCATCAATGCCTCTGCTACCTTGCTGTGACTTGCCACACGATACAGCGTCATTTTAATGGAAATAACTTCCGGGTCTGCTGCCGC
>CAMBKU010000099.1 GCA_945868305.1 uncultured Lachnospiraceae bacterium
CTTTATATAGATTTCAAAGGATACATCATCTCCCTTTATCTCCGGTAGCAAAAGTCCACCTGACATAAGTGTCCTTCCGGTATATGTGCGCCCATCCTGTACAATTTGATATTTTGCATTTTCTTCCAATCCCATGAGTCTGATTCTCTGACGCAAAGTATTAGATGCTGCTCGAAATACCACTCCCTGAACCAACACTTCCGTCTGTTCCTTAGAAACAAATGCCCATGCTGACAAATTTTCCTCATGTGGATTACTTAACCGGTAATACAATCCATTATAAATAAGATTCTGATATCCCTTGTAGGCATTTACCTGTCTTTTCACCTCTTCCTTTTCTTCTGGAGTTAATTTGTTCAAATCCAGCTCATAGCCGAAGCTGCCCGCCATGGCTACCGTTCCTCTTGTTTGAATGGAAGTACTTCTACCCGTCTGATGGTTCGGTACTGCTGATACATGGGATCCAACCGCTGAAATTGGATAAAAGAAGCTTGTTCCATATTGGATAAAGGTTCTTTCATGTGCATCTGTATCATCACTGCACCAAATTTGTGGGCAATAGTACAGCATCCCTGCGTCAAATCTTCCACCGCCTCCACTGCATCCTTCAAATAACACATCCGAAAATTCACTCGTCAGTCTTTCTAATAATTCATATACTCCCAAAACATACCTGTGTGGCATCTCCATCTGACGACTCTTTGGCAAGGTATTCGTATACCAATCACATATGCTTCGATTCATATCCCACTTTACATATTCAATATGGTTTTCCTTTAAGATTTTACTCATGGCCTGATACAGATATTCAACAACCTCTGTATTAGACATATCTAAAACAAGCTGATATCTGCTTCTCATTGGATTTCTACCCGGAATACGAATTGCCCACTCCGGATGCTTTTGAAATAATTCACTATCCTCGGAAACCATTTCAGGTTCAAACCATATACCAAACTTCATTCCCATGTTGTTAATTCGTTCTACAAGACCTTTTAATCCCCCACAAATCTTTTCTTCATTTACAAACCAGTCACCAAGTCCTGATGTATCCGAATCCCGCTTTCCAAACCATCCATCATCCAAAACCATCATATCTATGCCAAGCTCTGCAGCCTGTCTCGCAATTTTTTCGATTTTTTTACTGTCAAAATCAAAGTATGTCGCTTCCCAGTTATTGATTAATACCGGTCGCTTTGATAATTTATATTTACCCCTGCACACATGCTTGCGAATAATATCATGAAAACGATGCGAGAGTTCCCCCATACCATGGTCTGAACAGGACAAAATCACTTCCGGTGCATAAAAACTCTCTCCCGCATCTAATGTCCATGCAAAGGTATCCGGATTTATTCCCATTACAACACGCACCTGCTCTAGCTGATCCTTCTCAACCTGTGTTTGAAATCCGCCGCTATACATAAGTGCTGCACCTATGCAGAATCCATTTGTTTCCGTACATCCTTTTTCACACAAAAGCATGGTTGGATTCTGCTGATGACTGGATGTCCCTCTGGTACTGCTACTTTCCTGAATACCATGTATCAGAGATGCCCTCTCTGCCTGCCGCTCCATTGTATGTCTTCCATGAAAATGCACCCATTCCCAGTCCCCATATGGGATATCCATACATAAGCTGTGTACCCGGTTAATAACAATCGGTGTATTTCCCTGATTTCTTACAACCACACTTCTTGTAATCACATCTGCTTCCGAAAGTACGCCATACATTAAGATTACCTGCACATCTGATGCAGTATCCTCTAATACAATTTCCAAAGTTTCAGCCTTACTTTGCTCCGCATATACCGCAGGAAGTCCCGGAATCTCATATTTCCCTTTTTCAATGTGGAATTCTTGAAAACGAAGGTCAAGGGCACTACTTCCATCCTCATGTCTTACCGATATAGCAGGTACACGAAAATCCCCGACACCACTTGTCGCATACTCCTGCGGCAGCGTATTTAGCGAATAGGTTCTCTGGTTCTTCACTTCATAAATATTCCCCGCAAATCCAACATCTGGATAATCCAAAAGATAATCCATACAGCAGTTCGTTTTTGCACCATACCATAAATGATTTAATACTCCGAAAGCATCTACTTTCATCTGATAAAGCGTATTTGCTGTTTCCAAATGAAATACACCATTTTCCACTGTAATAGCCATACTTTTATTTCCTTTCTTCGCCACTTCTGATTATTTCAAAAGCATAGGATGACAAATCAGCCGAAAGCATAATACTGCTTGCTTCATAGCTTCTTGTGATAATTAATTTGTCCTCATTTGCTTCAATTTGAATCTTTCCATCTAAATGAAATGCTGGATTTGTGTTTCTGATTTCCATCAGCTCCTTCAATTTCTGCACAACAGGACGATTTTGTTGTTCTTCAATCTCTTCTAATGAATAATAATGTCTGTTAATGTCACGCCCATTTTTGGTTTGTTCCATCAGTTCTACATCATTTTCGCCTGCCAGAAGTCCCACATAATAAACCTGCGGAATACCCGGTGCAAAAAACTGAATCGCTCTCGCCAGAAGATACGCTTCATCATTATTACCCAATGCTGAATAATATGTTGTATTTACCTGATAAATATCCAGATTATTATATGCCTCGGAACTATATATTTTCTTGACATTTGCTCCTTGTTTATACATCTGCTCTTTTACAGTTTCAATTTCTTCATCAGGAAGCAAATCCTTTACATCGACAATCCCAATTCCATCATGTGTATCCAATGTTGTAAACTGCTTCATTGGGCACATTTCCATCCAATTCTTTAAGTATTTGCCTGTATGATTATACAGGGCATGTAATGTCAGAACCGGAAGTGCAAAATCATAAATCCAGAATCCCTGCTTAGCAATCTTCATGGGAATTGTATAGTGTTCATGAATTTCCGGTAAAATTTCTGTACCGTTTTCGACCACGATGCTCTCTATCTCGTGAAGCAGTTCCCAAATATCCGGCTCCACAAAAAAGCAACCGGTGTCTTCTTTTTTTACTGCATATGCAAATGCATCCAGACGGATAATCGCCGCACCTCTTTCACACATATTTTTCAGTGTGTCTTTCATAAATTTTTTGGTTGCTTCTTTTGTGATATCCAAATCAATCTGTTCTTCGCAGAAAGTGCACCATACCTTTTCTTTGGTTCCATCTTTGAATTCAGCTTCCATATACGGTGCTCTCGGTTTTCTCTTGTAAATCTTATCAACCTGTTCCTGAGAAGGTTCTCCGTTTTTCCAAAATTCCTTATATCGAATAAAAAAGTCCTTATAGGGCGATGCATCCTTTTTTTCTAAGAAGTCCTGAAAATATTCGGAAGATGCAGAGATGTGATTTACCATAAAATCAAACATCAAATAATATTCTTTCCCAATTGCTTCCACATCACTAAAATCTCCAAACTTTTCATCTACCACATCATATCGCATCGGTGCAAATCCTCGGTCCGCAGAGGAAGGGAAGAAAGGAAGAATATGCACTCCACCCACAGCATCCTTATAATAGGTATTCAGCACTGTATGCAATTGCTTTAAGTTCTTCCCCATACTGTCAGCATAAGTAATTAACATAATCTTATTTTTAAGCTTCATCTAAAACACCCTATCCTTTCACTGCTCCATTTGCAACACCATTTAATATCTGTTTCTGACAAATAATATAGAATACTAAAATGGGAATCAAAGCCAGAATATAAGATGCAAATGCCAGATTATAATTCGTGCCAAACTGGGTCTGAAAGTTGAGCTGTGCCAAAGGCAGTGTGTTTTGTCCCGTTCCAGACATAATAACCAATGGCGTCATAACATCATTCCATGTGCCAAGTGCTGTGAGAATCGCAACGGTAGCGTGCATAGGCTTCATCATCGGAAAGACAATTTTCCAATAAGTTTTCCATGTGCTGGCACCGTCAATATCCGCAGCTTCCTCCAGCGCCACCGGAATATTCTTTAAGTATCCTGAATAAAGCAGCACATTCATCGGCATATAGAATACAAGATATAACAATATTACTCCGACACGGTTTCCAAGTCCCATTTGTGCAGTCTGTTTTACTAATGGCATCATCAAGATAGAGAATGGAACAAACATTCCACTGACAATGTATAGATAAATAAAATGAAAACTCTTTTTCTTTGCCATTCCTCTGCCAATGACGTACCCTGCAATAGAATGAATCAGGACAGCTAAAACAATTGTTGTCAGTGTAATCAAAAGGCTGTTTCCTAATGAATGCCAAAAATCTGTGACCTCCATAGCCTGCTCAAAGTTATCAAAACTCCATTTGACAGGAAATGACAATGCTCCCGCAACATCATTCGTCATCTCACTTGGCTGCTTAAAAGCTATGATAAATGCCATATACAGCGGAAAGAATACTGTAACTGTTCCTAAAATCAGTACGATTGTCAGCACCCAGTTTGTTTTTTGCGCTTTCTTCATCATAACTGCTCCTCCTTTTTATTCATAACGGTCATTTGGAAAACAGAAATTGCTACAATCACAAGGAAGAAAATCACTGCATTTGCACTCTGAAAACCAAACTGACCACCGTCCATTCCATTACGGTATATGAGGTAAGAAATAGATTCTGTGCTCTGTGCCGGGCCACCTTTAGTCAACGACATAATCTGATCAAATACCATCAGAAAATTCTTGGTGCTAAGTACCAGATTGATTGTCACAAAAGGTACAACAAGTGGTAACGTCACTTGCCAAAATTCTTTCCATTTACTTGCTCCATCCAGCACACTTGCTTCATATACATCCTGAGGAACCGTCTGCAGACCGGAAATATATATAATGGTATTCATCGCTACCGCCTGCCATACCCCTACTATCAACACACCAATCCATGCATATTTTTCGCTGGCAAGAATACTGTTTTGCAAAAAGCTGATATTGAATGTATTTCCAACCGCCGGAAGAATATATGTAAAAATAAAACTAAAAATATAGCCGATAACCAGTCCACCCAAAATATTTGGTACAAAATAAATTCCTCTAAGCGCACTCTTAAAACGAATTCTACTGTTTAATCCCAAAGCCATAATCAAACTGAGAACATTCACTAATACCGTTCCTGCCAATGCATATTTGAAAGTAAACAGATAGCTTTTTCCTACTCTTGCATCCGTAAAAAGATCAATATAATTTCTAAATCCCACATAGTCGTAGGTTCCATATCCTCTATAATTCGTGAAACTATAAATGATTCCTTTTATCATAGGTAATGTATTAAAGGTAAAAAACAATACCAGTACCGGTATGATAACTGCCCAAAATGTTTTATCCCGATTCGTCATCTTCTTTCTCATTGTGCATCCCCCTTTTCCTGTTGATATTGTTGTACCTTCCGAATCAAGTCCCTGTTATAGCGTTCCCAATCTGTGTCAAATCGTTTCAAAAAAATATCCACGGCATCTTCGCTGTTGTCCAACAAAAACGTCTGCATCATAGCATCAACACTCATTTCACTCGGATAATGATGATCCTGATAGTCTGCCATTCTATCATTTTCAATATAGGTACTCATACCATCTAATTCTGCCGGGATTTCAAAGTCCCCTTCTTTACAGGCAACGCCCCCTTGATTATCAAGATAGATTTGAATTGTTTCATCTTCATACAGGAAGCGAAGTACCTCATATACTGCTTCTTTGTTCTCACAGTTTTTCATAACACAAAACTGTAAATCTATCCCAGAGTTTAAGACATTGTCTTCTTCTGCCTCATTTGCCGGAAAAGTAAAGGAATCAATGTTCATTGTTGGATTTACCGACTTAATCTGAGGTATTGCATAACTGCCAATCGGATACATTGCTGACTGACCTCTTGCAAAAGCAGTACATGCATCATTATATCCATATGCATATGGATTAGGTTCCGCATAATCGAGTAATACCTTCATTTTTTCAGCACTCTCACGATATTCTTCCGCGAAAGTAGTATTTCCCATATTTACCTGATTACAGGTATCCGAATCCGACAAACCGACTGCCAAGGCATTCCATGGTGCAAGGCATGTCCATGTATCCTTATATCCTAAATATAATGGCTGAATTCCACTGGCTTTAATTTCTTCACACAAAGCAATAAACTCATTCCATGTTTCAGGGATCTGCCATCCATGCTCCTCAAACATATCCCTGTTGTATAGGATTCCTGCTGCATTCGCTACATAGGGTAATGCATAGGTTCCCTCCTTAGGTACAAACTCCAGTTCTTTATCCATATCCAGATAAGACTGTTTTACCGTTCTAACTTCCTCAAGTTCAGAAATATCCATAAATAAATCAGCATCAAGAAAATTAGAATAATTGATATCTCCGCCAATTCCTACAATATCAGGATAATCCTCTCTGATAAATCTTGTTTTCAAAATTGTCATAGCTTCATTCGGCGAGTCAATTTTCAGATAGACATCTTCATGCGTCGCATTAAAGCGTTCTGCTATTTCTTCAAAAGCCTCCACCGCTTCCGGTTTATAAGACACCAACTCTACCTCAACCTTATCATCTGATGTGCTCTGTGCACATCCTGTAAGACTTGCCATCCCCATCACAATTCCCATAACCACGGACATTACTCTGGCAATCTTTCTTTTTGACATATTCCCCTCTCCTTTCAGTTGAATTTAGGTTTCCGTTTTTGATAAATCAATTATAACATACCAAATTGCTATCAATAAATATCGTCATTTTTCAATTTTTATACCAAAATGCGTCATCTTGTGTTATAATATTACAAGATGACGCATTTTGGTATATTTCATCATAAGGAGTTTGAAATGAGCAATATTCTTTTTAACATATTTCCTAACGAAAATTTCATTGATTTAGGTATGTATCAATACGGCTATGAACACTGTGAGCCTGGACATTCTTTCGGACCTGCCACAAGAAATCATTATTTATTTCACTATATTATTTCAGGTACAGGCACACTTATGGCAGATAATGCCAAAGGCGAAACCCAGACTTACCATATCAAAAGTGGACAGGGCTTCTTGATTTTTCCCGGACAAATAACCACCTATTACGCTGATCATAATCTGCCCTGGGAATATGTATGGATTGAATTTGACGGACTGCGAGTAAAAGAGGTTCTTGATTTAACGGAGCTTTCTATAAACACCCCTGTGTATCACTCTCATTCCAAAGATCTTCGCGAACAGATGATGAATGAAATGCTGTATATTGTCCATCATGCAAAAGAATCACCTTTTCATCTCATTGGACATCTTTATCTCTTTTTTGATTATCTTATCCAGTCTGCGAAATCAGCAAAACTGGTACAGAGCAGTAAAATGAGTGATTATTATATCAAAGAGGCTATCAACTACATTGAACAAAACTTTCAAAATAGCATTAGTATAGAGGATATTGCTGCTGTTTGTGGAATCAATCGCAGTTATTTTGGTAAGATTTTTCGCAACTCTATTGGACAATCACCACAGGAATTTTTAATGAACTATCGTATGGTTAAGGCTACAGAATTATTGAAGCTGACCTCCCTATCCATTGCAGACGTAGGTTCTGCTGTTGGATATGATAATCAGCTTCATTTTTCACGCGCATTTAAGACAA
>CAMBKU010000100.1 GCA_945868305.1 uncultured Lachnospiraceae bacterium
TCAATATGGTGGGTATAGCGCAGTTGGTTAGCGCGCCAGATTGTGGCTCTGGAGGCCCAGGGTTCGAATCCCTGTATCCACCCTTGATGCGATAGTTAAGATTTTAAGCATCTATTGTTCAAAATGTTGGGCTATCGCCAAGCGGTAAGGCACAGGACTTTGACTCCTGCATTCACCAGTTCGAATCTGGTTAGCCCAGCTTTAAAAAAATATGGGATATTAGCTCAGGTGGTAGAGCACTTGACTTTTAATCAAGTTGTCCGGGGTTCGAATCCCCGATGTCTCATTAGTCGAATATATGGGAAGTCTTGAAAATCAAGGCTTCCCGTATTTTTTTATCTAATCACAAATGGGTTGGTTTTGGTTGACGGTGGGTTGACTAAAAGTAAGCGCACATGCCGAGATATAATTCTTCATACCCTGTAAATTTCTGAACAGAAACTTTCTTTACGATGTTCTCCCGTGTCTATTAATCCAGAGTTTAAATATATCTTTGTCCAAGGACTTTACAAGTCCGGGAAAAAATCCAAATATATATTATCAAAAGTTGTATATGAACGAAGAAACGGAACAGGCAATAATTTATATACATGTGAAAAAATAATTGGTATAATATTGCTTGGAAAGACAAATAAGAATTTGTAGGAGAGACTTATGAAAACAATTATTATTAAACCGTTGATACCCGAGCTGAATGGTGATTACCTTGATTTTTTTGATAATCGTGCGTTTACGGATGATAACCCAAATGGTCCATGTTATTGTACATCACCTAATCAGGATGAAGAAAATATTAAACGGATGGTTAGCGAGTTTAAAATATTTGGTGTAAAAGAAACTGTTCGCAAATATGCAGTAGAAATGCTAAACGAAAATAAAATACAAGGATACTTGGCTTATGACGGAGAACTATCTATTGGATGGTGTAATGCGGCAGATATGGAAAGCTACGTTGGCTTTGTTCCAGAGTTTGCGAGAGAAAATATTTGCGGAAAAACCATTTCTATTGTTTGTTTTGAAATTGCACCCGAATACCGAGGAATGGGGATAGCATCAGCATTTATTGATAGAGTTTGCAATGATGCAAAATCAAATGGATATATTGCTGTTGAAGGATATGCAAAACTTTCTGATAAGCGAAATGATTTTGATTATCAAGGTCCTATTCGACTTTATGAAAAAGCTGGATTTGTTGAAGTTGCGAGGGAAAATGGACAAGTTATCATGCGAAAAGTGCTATAACAAAAGAGTAATATATTTGTTTGGTTGATTGACTAACTGATTGGCAAAGAGAATAAAGTCGCTGAATCCTTTTCTTTTGGCGGTTTTAAAATCGGGTATGAATTCGAATCCTCGATGTCTCATTCGTTGAATATATGGGAAGTCTTGAAAATCAAGGCTTCCCGTATTTTTTCTTTAATCGTAAATAGGAGGTAAAACATATGGGAGAATTGGTAGTAAAGTATAATGAATTGACAGCAGAACAATTTATAGAGTTGTGGGAAACGGTATGGGGAGAGGGCCCGTCGTTGGAACAGACAAATCTTGCAATGCAATATACATTGTTTCGTATTTCCGTATGGGATGGAGATAAGATTGTTGCTATGGCCAGAATGAATGGTGATATGGGACTTGATTATTATATTAAGGATGTGGTTGTGCGTCCTGAATATCAGCACAAAGGAATAGGGCGTTTAATGATAAATGAATTGTTGAAATTTATTAACGATAACGGTATAAAAGGAACAGATATATTTGTTGAATTATGTGCTGTTCCTGATAAGATTCCGTTCTATGAAAAGTTTGGATTTGAAGCAAACGAAGCTCAACGATTAAAGCTGTTTCATCGTGTAGATTGATGTAGCAATATTCGAGAATTACATATTACAGATTGATTGTAATAAAGCAGAGGATGACCGAAAACTATTCCTTGCTCGCAAAATGCGCTGAGTTCCTTAAAAAGCAGCATTTATGCGGATGTTACGATTCGTGTCATGCATGTTACACTGCGTTTCTTTTCATTATATATATATTTTGTTACTTTCGAATTAACCCAAGGGTAAAAAGAGAAAGGACATAGAAAAATGAAAAAAAATGGAAAGAAATTATTGAGCGTAGGAATTATTATGATGGTGGTATTTGCAGTCTGGACAGCATTAATACAGATAGTTGATGTTCAGCCAGTTGGGCAAAATGGAACAGATATAGGATTTGCATCACTTAATTGCTGGTTTCATAAACTAACAGGCGTGCATATGGCAATCTATACTGTTACCGACTGGTTGGGTCTGGTACCAATTTTTATTTGTGTGTTGTTTGGTGGAATTGGTTTGGTTCAACTGGTTATGAGAAGAAATCTTTTTAAGGTGGATTTTGATTTAATCCTTTTAGGAATATATTACATTATAGTAATCTTTGGATATTTATTTTTTGAAATGATTCCAATCAATTATAGACCAATACTAATTGAAGGAATTATGGAGGCATCGTATCCTTCTTCTACGACACTTCTTGTGTTAAGTGTTATGCCTACTTTAAGTTTTCAGGTTAATCGTAGAATGAAGAACACCACAATTAAAAATGGAATAAATATATTTGTGATTTTGTTTTCCTTATTCATGGTAATTGGGAGAACGGTTGCAGGAGTACATTGGTTAACAGATATTATAGGTTCAGTTATTCTAAGTACGGGATTGTATTTGATTTATAAAGCAAGTGTTTTATTGTCTGATAAAAATGTTAGGTCATAAATGGAGGATATACTGTGGAATTTAGCGAAAAATTACAAGAGTTAAGAAAAAGTCGAGGTCTTACCCAAGAAGAACTTGCGGAGGCTTTATATGTATCCAGAACTGCAATTTCAAAATGGGAATCAGGAAGAGGATATCCAAGCATTGACTCATTAAAAGAGATTTCAAAGTTCTTTTCAGTTTCAATTGATGACCTGTTATCAGGAGAAAAATTAGTGTCCATTGCCGAAAAAGAAAACAAATCGAATATTCGAAATATTTGTGATTTGCTGTTTGGAATTGTAGATTTAATGGCCATAACTCTTGTAATTTTACCGCTCTATCCCAATCCAATTGATGGGTATATTTATTCGGTAAATCTGTTTGCATATACGCAGATAACACCATTTATTCGTTTGGTTTATTGGACAATGTTTGTTGCGCTTATTGTGATTGGTGGTTTAAAGGTTCTACTAAATCAAATGAAGATAGAAAAGGGACGGAAAATTATTACGGATGTTTCTATAGTGCTTAGTATTATCACAGTATTGTTTTTAGCAATGACGAGGGAAGCCTATGCAATAACTATGGCATTTTTACTATTGATAATAAAAGGAATGCTGGTTTTAAAAATTTCAAGAACTGATAGTTGACGGCAAGGCGAAATGGAACAAGAAATAGTTTATGTACATGTGAAAGAATAATTAGTATAATATTACATGACAAATAAGAATTGTGGGGGAAAGCAGATGATGACTTTTGATGTTAATAGCTTGCAATGGACGAGAGAACCATTTCATTTTCATGTGGAAGATGGGAAGATTGAGATAACTACGAAACCGAATACTGACCTTTGGCAGAGAACCTATTATCATTTCCGAAACGATAATGCGCCTGTGCTGCAGATGGAAACAGATGAGAAATTCTTCTCTTTTATTGTAAAAACAGATTTTACCCAAAGCCATCATCGATTTGATCAATGCGGTATCGTAATGTATATGGACAGTGAAAATTGGCTAAAGGGTTCTGTAGAATTTGAAAATGAACAGTTTCAACATCTTGGATCTGTTGTGACCAATAGGGGGTATTCGGATTGGGCAACAACTGCAATTCCTGCGGACGTGAAGATCATGTGGTATCGGTTCAGTCGTAGAGAAGATGATTATTGTATCGAATGCTCTCGTGATGGAGAGAATTTCAGCCAGATGCGTGTGTGTCATATGCTGGAAGGTGGTGGGAAAATTCGATTTGGCATCTATGCCTGCAGTCCAGAGGAATCCTCTTTCACAGCGGTATTTTCAGATATGAAAATAACAGAATGTGCCTGGAAAGCGCATGATGGTCAGATGCCAGATGAATGATCATCATAATTTTGTAAATGGTATAAAGCCGAGACGATGTGGTTTGGTATGAGAAGATTAAGAATATTGAAATTACTTTAAGCAAAACCACGAACCACGGGTATCAATCTGACCGAGTTTTTTTAGTTTGCTGATTTCGGCAGACATAGCACTGCGCTCTACGCCTAAATAATCTGCAAGTGATTGTCTGTCATGGGGAATCACAAATTCTCTGCTTTCATGTTGTTTTGCCTGATCCAAAAGGTAAGCCATCAGCTTTTCCTTCGTTGTTTTTTGCGACATATATCGGATTTTTTGAGTTAGTGTCAGATTTTTCTGTGCCATTCCTTGCAGTAAATTTTTTATCAACAGGCTGTGAAAATGGCAGGAATTAGTGCACGATGTAAATACACGTCGGCAATCAAGAAGAAGCACTTCACTGTCTGTGAGTGCAATAACGCTCACAGGCATGGCTTCAAGTCCTGCACAGGAAAAAACTTCGGCAAACAATTCGCCGGGCTGCAGGACGGTTATTACACTTCGATTACCATAATAATCTTCCCGGACAATCTGTACGGTACCTAATAGAACAATACCGACAAAACGGGCAGGATCTCCTTCAAGAAATACAGGGTTTCCCTTCCGAATCTTTATGGCCTTGCCATTCAGACACTCTATCATAGTGTTCAAATCACATTGTTCAATACCACTAAATAAAGGGCATTGGGATAAAATTTCAAAATATTTTTCCATAAAAATCTCCTTTGTTGGAATTCCAACATACATTCTTCCATCAGTATATTAAAATGGGCTCGTAACGTCAAGTGCATGAAATGTCAGGAGGAATGACAATGATTCGTAAAATTATAGAAATAAATGAAGAAAAATGTAATGGCTGTGGAGCCTGTGCCGCTGCCTGCCACGAGGGAGCCATTGGCATGGTGGATGGTAAAGCAAAGCTACTTAGAGATGATTACTGTGACGGTCTGGGAGACTGTCTGCCAGCCTGTCCGACTGGGGCAATCTCATTTGTAGAGAGAGAGGCAGCCGTTTACAACGAGGCAGCAGTTTTGGCGGCAAAGACTATAAAACGTCAGGAAACCGCTTCTGTGTTAACTGCACCGCAAGAATCCAAACTACGGCAGTGGCCGGTACAAATAAAACTGGTACCTGTGAATGCTCCATGGTTTGATGGAGCGAAGTTATTGGTAGCTGCCGATTGTACTGCTTATGCCTACGCCAATTTTCATCAGGATTTTATCAAAGGACATATTACTTTGGTGGGATGTCCCAAGCTGGATGCAGTGGATTATTCTGCCAAGCTTACCGAGATTATCACAAACAACGATATTCGAAGTGTTACAGTAGTGCGGATGGAAGTGCCCTGCTGTGGTGGGATAGAAGCCGCTGTAAAAGTAGCATTGCAGAATAGCGGGAAATTTATTCCATGGAATGTAGTGATAATTGCAACTGACGGAAGTATTTTAGAAAGAGTATAAAAGGAGAGAATGCTATGAGTGATAATATGTTTTGTTTTCAGTGTGAACAAACCGCAGGATGCGGCGGTTGTACAGGAAAAATGGGTGTATGCGGTAAGAACGCCGACGTGGCAAAACTACAAGATGAACTTACGGGAGCGTTGATTGGACTTGCCAGAGCTTCCGATGGTCATCAGCCTACAGCATCCACTCATAAAGCTATGATTGAAGGTTTGTTTACGACCTTGACTAATGTGAATTTTAACGAGAAAACGATTCTGTCTCAAATTGAGACAGTCAGACAGGAAAGGGAAGCACTCATTCCCGGATGTGGTGTCTGTACATCTCCTTGTGGCAGAAATGATGAATACGATATGACCAGACTTTGGACTGATAATGAGGATGTTCGTTCCCTTAAGTCGCTAATTTTATTTGGATTAAAGGGTGTTGCAGCCTATGCATATCATGCGTTGGTATTGGGGTATTCTGATGAAGAAGTGAACAATTTCTTCTACGAGGGACTGTTTGCAGTAGGCGAGGATCTTGATATGGAACAGCTTTTGCCTACCGTGCTGAAAGTGGGCGAAATTAATCTAAAGTGTATGGCACTTTTAGACAAGGCAAATACAGAAACCTATGGACACCCGGTTCCTACAAAGGTTTCTTTGACAGTAGAAAAAGGTCCGTTTATCGTTATTTCCGGGCATGATTTAAGAGACCTTCAGTTGTTGCTGGAGCAGACGGAAGGGAAAGGTATCAATGTTTATACCCATGGAGAAATGCTTCCGGCGCATGCTTATCCGGAACTTAAAAAGTACGCCCATCTTAAAGGAAATTTTGGTACTGCGTGGCAGAATCAGCAGAAGGAGTTTGCAAATCTTCCGGCTCCGGTTCTTTTTACAACAAACTGTCTGATGCCGCCGAAGGACAGTTATGCTGATAGGGTGTTTACCACAGAGGTAGTATCTTTTCCAGGTATGGTGCATATTGGAGATGAAAAGGATTTTACACCAGTTATTGCAAAAGCACTGGAACTGGGTGGTTTTGACACAGATAAAGAATTTACAGGTATCAATGGTGGTAAAACGGTTACTACCGGATTTGGTCATCATACAGTCTTGTCTGTGGCAGAAACGGTCATTGATGCAGTAAAATCCGGAACTCTGAAACATATATTTCTGGTGGGTGGCTGTGATGGTGCCCGCATGGGACGAAATTACTATACAGAATTTGTAAAGCAAACACCGGAGGATACAGCAGTACTTACTTTAGCATGTGGCAAGTTTCGTTTTAATGATCTGGATTTGGGAACAATTGGCGGACTGCCCAGAATCATGGATATGGGGCAGTGTAATGATGCTTATAGTGCAATCAAAGTGGCTGTCGCATTGGCGGAAGCATTTGATTGCGGTATCAATGATTTACCGTTAACATTGGTGCTGTCATGGTATGAACAGAAGGCGGTTTGCATTCTGCTGACACTGCTTCATCTGGGAATTAAGAATATTTATCTTGGACCTACCCTGCCGGCATTCCTGTCTTCGAATGTAGCAGATTTTCTTGTGAAGAATTTTGAGATTCATCCAACTACAACACCGGAACATGATTTAGCAGAGATTTTGAAATGATTTATGATTGCATATGCAACTGTCAAATTGGCAGTTTGCATTGCATTTTTTATTTTGGTAACTTATACGCTTGACAAAAAAAACGGAGAGAGAGACTAGAATTATTACATATGATGTTGACAAATTTTGAGAAATATATATAATAAACAAGTCAGGTAATTTGGCTGAGGCTGAGAAATCTTTTGTTAAATTGCATATGCGGGTATGGCGGAATTGGCAGACGCGCCAGATTTAGGTTCTGGTGGGAGACCGTGCAGGTTCAAGTCCTGTTACCCGCAGT
>CAMBKU010000101.1 GCA_945868305.1 uncultured Lachnospiraceae bacterium
AATACAGTCCACCATATTGACTGATTATAACCTGCGCCATCTTTGGATTTGGCTTACTTATATTTACCGGATACTGTAATCGCTTTTCATAATTCCACATCAGCACATTCCTCCTTCCCACGGCAACGGCATATCTGCCCAGTCAAACATCTTATCCGGTCTTGCCAGGTCAATGGTGAGCGGTCCATATAACTCCTCATATTCTTTTAATGCTTTTTTTCTTAAATCACTGTAATGATTAAAATAATTGATTGCATCCTGATCCTGCGGATGCGTATCCAGATAAAGAGTAATATCATTTACAGCAAAGCTCACCCGATTGATAAAGGAAAAAAGCTGTCTGCGCTTTGCCTGATTTACATTCTGCCCCCGGCCCTGATTCATACCCTGGTTCATCGTTTTGCCATCCTCCTCCCTAAAAACGGTTTATTAAGTTCTGGAAAGATGGTTCCTACCATCAATGCCTTTTCCGGTTCATAGACCTTATAAAAATTCTGCCAGGGCACATACGCCATGGCAACAACCTGATTTTCACAGTCCTTTTGTTCCATAAAAAAGTCCCTTCTTTTTTCATTCTTTATACATTATGAAAAAAGAGGGGATTTTGTGCCTTTATTCCTATCCGATTATATTCCGCTAAGGCGGTCAATAGAACTTAATATTTCCCGGATGTCCGCACTGTTTCCTGGATAATCCGCAAGCATACGCTCCGCGTTTTTTCTTCTTTCCTTTAAAGATTTTGTATCTTCCTCAACTTTGCTGCGTAGCTTCTGCCTTCGCTCAATCAGATTATGCTTAACTTCTACCATTTCCCTGGAATCAATCAGTGCATTCGCCTGATCCAGCCACACTCTTGCATCATGAAGCCGGTAACGTCGCAACGCCTTCAACAATTTCGCATTAAAGTAATCCAAATCCTCATTTAACTGAAGAAATTTTTCCCGCTCTTTTGCAGTCTCCTGATATTCTTCCCAAATCTGGTTTAATTCATAGGAATTTTTCACATGATATTTCTCACAGGCATAATCTACTGCGTTTGTAGCATTAACGTATTTAATCTTCATTTTATTTAACAGCGTAATGGAATGATTCCGGTTTAAATCCGATTTTTTGATTTCCTCTGCATTATTCTGCTGACGATGATAAATCAAAAACACACATATGCCCGATGCAAGTAACACTAACATCCAAAGTATCTGCGTATTTGCCTCAAAAATAAATTGCAATACCAGCAATACCGCAAAAACTACCACTACTACTCCAAACAGTACCATAGAAAGTTTTCTAAGGAAATCCTGTTCCTCCCGCAATGCTTCGGCATTATAAATCCATTTTGTTTTTTCTGACTCAAGATACCGCATATCCCGTGCCACTGCTGCCTGATAAGCCTCGCTGGATTTGAGACGTTTGATAGCATCTGGTATCTCATTTTCTTCCTGCTGCATCTGACGGTACTGGACATCATTAATCTTTTTTTCTGCCTTTAAATACTCCGTCCTGGTATTTCCAAGAGACACTACATTCTCCGCTGCTTCTCGGATTTCTGCCATTTCCTCATCCGACATATCTTCTAAAAGCTGTATGTCATTCAAATAAGATGTCACCATCTTATATTCTGATTTTGTATCTTCTAACGTCTTTGCCGCTTCTATCATCTGCTCACACTCATCTAGCATGCGGTTTTCAGGTTGTTTCTCCTGTTCATTTTCCATGTCTTCAAGCTGATTTTCCATCCATTTTTCTTCGTTTTTTGCGTTTCTTTTCCACCATTTCATTCGTAATCACCTATCCCTGCTGCCTTTTGTATATTCTTTCTTCCATTCCTCTACTATATAAAACAATCGTTTCTGATATGTCCCACTGTCTCCCTGTTCCTTTGCTTCCTGTACGCTGTTCCATTCTTTTAAAAAACCAGGATTTTCCGGCATCGTTCCAAATTCTCCTTCTATACTGGCATGTGCCGAAAGCAACGCTTTCGCTGTCACCTGACTCTGATTCAGTTCATATGCCTTCTGATAACAATCCGCCGCCTGTTCAAAGAAAAACAGCCTTGCATAAGCTGTCCCCATATTATGCCAGATTTTTCCGAGAAGAAGCTCCTCTCTTTTACTTTCCGGCTTTCGCTTTGTCAGAGCCTCATACGCTGCAATACTGCTTTTATATTTGCCACTGGCAAGTAAACTGTCTGCCTTAAGAATCTCACACTCAAACGGAGTTTTATTTACATATTCCTGCAGTTCTCTAATGATTTCTTCCCGTTCCTGCTTGTCAAAATATCCAACTGCCGAAAGCACCATGCTGGCAAATTCTATGAGTCCCGCTTTATGTTCTACCAAATGCTGCAATACGTCCGCCAGTTTCTCCTGTTTTAACTCCTGCCTGACCCAACCGGTAAACTCTATACAACAAATATCCATTCCTATCGGATAAGGCTGTTCTCTCATACATGAGACCAACTCCTCCAGCGAGTAGATATTTACAGATATACTTTCCAAAAAAAATGGCATCGCCGCCAGTGTCCCGTGACATAAAATCAATTCACCCATAAACCTCTTCCTCACATCCTCATGACATATTCCCAGACCTTATCGGAACTTTTTTGAAGTTCCCCAAAGCCCAAATCTTTGATTACCACCTTTATTTCGCGGTCAGAAAGTGGCTTCAGATGAATACGCAGTCTCGTTTCCCTGTTCGGACGCTCGGGCAAATCCGTAAGCTCCAGCGACTCTACCTTTGCCTCACTTCCTTCCGGATACTGCAACCAGAAATTGATTTTAGAGGAATCATCCAGAATCACTTCACATTCTTTTTCTGCCTCATAGCAGCTTTCTCCTGCTGACAACAGTGAAAAAAAGGAAATCTGATCCCCATCTCTCACCTTCATGCTGACGTTAAATTTCAATTCATGCTCTCCAATATAGACAAACGGCCAGAGAAAAACCTCATCTCTGACACAGGCTGCATAGCAAACGCCTTTAGAATAAAGATTCTTTCCAAGAAAAGCCCGTCTTCCACTGCATAAAACGCGGATTGATTGTTTCATCCAGTCTCCTTCAAATCCGTTTCCAACCAAAAATGTGCTGGATATGATTTTCCCCGCAAATGCCTCTTTAATGATATCGGTAAATTCCAAATCACGGTCTCCGGTCAGTTTTCCGTAATCTGTAGCAGTAAGTGTAATCATCTGCGGCTTTGTATTCTCGTTTCTTGTAAGATAACAGCTCCTAAGCTGCTCCTTCTCGTAAGAAAATAACGCTACATCATGCATCCACAGTTCCCTATCCTGACTTAACGCATAATAATAAAAGCTCTCTTTATGATCTATCATAAAATACTGCTCTTTCCTTATGCCGATTTTTTCCATAATATTTCCAAACAGCTCTGTATTTTCCCTGGTCAGATTTTCTATCGTAACTCCAAGCAAAGTAATCTTCATTTCTCCGGATACCCGCCGTGGCAGCATAAGCACTTTACGAAAAAAAACAGTAAGCAGATCCAACGCGTCATAATCCTGTTCCTCAATTCTTACCACTTCTCCGGCTGCAGCCTTCGTCCATAAGTCCTCTACCAATGTACCGCTCTCTGCATCCGCAATTTCTCTTGCTTCCCGTCCGAAATACCACTGTCCAATACCCCTTTTTTTGTACAATGCCAACGGAATCTGATATATCTCACTTCCTGCAATGGTGCTGATGGTCTCCGGTTCTTTCTTCCCATCCATAAAATAGCTGACTAACGCATAGCTATTATTCACGTCCATGCCGATATACAATTTTCTTTCAGCCATCTCCCTCACCTTTCTGCCCTTAGATTATTGTAAAGTTCTTTTCCGTAAATTCTATTTTTCCTTCATAAGTAAGCATCAGTCTTTCCAGTTCTTTCTGATCTTGTATGGTAAAACTCATAAGCATTGCATTTAAAAACTCATATCTGTTTTTTTCATTTTCTCCATAAACATCCTGTTTGGTAATCTGTGCACTTTCTGTAATCTCTACTTTGTCTCTCTCTTTTTCCTCAATATAATACTGAATTGCCTCTCCAAAGAAAAGGATGACCGGCTTTACATAAATTCCACTGTAAACATGCTCCATATCTTCCCGGATAAATTCATCTTCCCCAATAGAATAGTTTAAACTAA
Organism: uncultured Lachnospiraceae bacterium; assembly: GCA_945868305.1. Classification (GTDB taxonomy): domain Bacteria; phylum Bacillota; class Clostridia; order Lachnospirales; family Lachnospiraceae; genus Roseburia_D. Next base: position 4,139 of record CAMBKU010000101.1, read on the forward strand.
CCTGACATTGTTTTTCCGTATGATACTCAATAAACACCTTATCCTGAAGAAAATATTTAACCTGTAACCGCTTTGAGAAATGTTTATAAAAAGAAAAATACATTCCGCGCCCGGTATATTCCGCCAACATAGTATCAAGAAACATCTCATTGTCCTGCTGCAATTCTCCATGAAGCGCAAAATATTTTAAAAGTGCAAGCTGGCAGGCATCGGACAATTCCTCCCCTTCAGCGAACCGTTCTTTTATTTCTGCAAAGATACTCTCATCGATTACCATATCATCCACAAAATAGCTCTGTGCAAAATAATTTAAATATGCCCTGATAACAAGAGGATTCCCCCCGTCATTTCGATACTTCTCATATACCTTTCCTGCATGCTCCACAAATTCTGTCGTATAAAGCATCTGGACTAAAATCCGTTCTTCCAGCTCCCGATCCTTTAGTCCATACTTTTCCGACAACTCCCATAGTGCATCCATTTGTCTGGTTGGTCCCTGATAATAACGGCATAAATAACGCAACAGCAGCTCACTATACTTTTGGCTTCTGACTGCCTTCATGCAAAGTCCCTCTAAAAGTTCATCTTCCATATCGCCATTTTTCTCTATTTCATAGCTGCATAGAGATACCAGCTTTGCAGATTCCATCTGTTCACTGCCATAATCCTGAATCAACTGATATGCCTTTTTGTACATCTTCCGTTCCATCAGCATGGAAAATACATATCTCCGGCTTTCCCTGTCAAAATAAGAAAAATCTACCTCTGCCAGATGCTTCTCCAGTTTCTCATCCATATCATTGATAGCATAATATTCCAGTATTTTCGGGGTAAGCCTTGCCTTATACCTGTCACTCACCACATCAGAATCCAAAAGGACTGTAAGAAGTGCCCCCTCTTTTTCGTCAAAAGAATAAAAATTTTCTTTCCCCGCTGTAAATCCAAGGGCATATTCCACTTCTCCCGGAGCGTAGCGCATACATTTCCGAAGATAACGTCCCGGACGCATAAGCTTTTCAATTTGATAGGAAAGAGACGTGTAACGCCTCCCCTTTCGATCCTCTAAAAGAATTGCAAACTCATTAGAAAATAGTGGTATATATGCACTCTTTCCGTGAAAAGCAACCCGCATTTTTTTCTTTAGCTGCGGTTGTACAATCACTGCAGCCGTAATTTCTGATGAAAAACAAACAATCTTATGCATATAGAGAATCTTTGCAAGTGCCGCCGACATCTCTTTTGTGAGAAGTCCTTCATCCAGCATTTCTTCATAAATGACAGAAAGATTGTCATCTATCCTGCCTTTCTCCATCTGCTCCATGGCAAAACGTTCCATGGTCTTTCTGTAATTCTCATAGAGTCCCGGCTCTTTTTCCTTATTTGCAATGATATTGACAAACAACACCGCTTTTTGGGCATAGGAAATATTGCTGTCATATTGAAAATACAAAAGCACAGACCGCGGAACATTTACAATACTACGCTTATCCAACGACATCATATAGGCTTCATTCAGGTTTGTAATATGCAGATTTTCCCTTACTGCTCTTGCATACCATTCCAGATAACAAGGCGCAAAACACTGTCCTTTAATCAGATAGGAGCAGATGACCGCAAGCATCTCATTATCATCAAAATAACGGTAAGCTTCACACAAAAGTTCATACACTCTTTTTTCAAAGGTACGCTTACCTGCCACAAGATTCATAATCATAATGGCAATATCCTTATTCAATGCTTTTCTTCTTGCCGCCCACCAGAGGATTTTTATCTCGGTATCACCAAGAGAAGTCAAAAGATAAGGATTATTCTGATAAAGATAGTATGCTTCCAGATAAAAGAACGGACTTGCCGTCCCCTGTTCAATCTTTTTTTTGAGCACTGCAAGTTTTTTTATGTCATCCTCAATATACTCCTCCTTCAAAAAGAGAAGTACCCAGAACAGGACATCATTTTCGTCCCATTCCTCATATATTTCCTCTATCCGCCCTGTCATCTTTCGCACATAGGAAGGTTCACGCTCTACCAGTGTACAAAGATACAGATAATACCCATACACTGGACATTCTGTATCCTTTGTGTTCCGTTTAAATTCTTCTAAAATCCAAAGTGCTTCCTGACGCTGTCTGTTAATCAGCAGTGCCTGGGCACGCATAAGCGGAAACCATAAGTTGTCCGGTTCAAGCGCCTGCATATGGGAAAGCAGTCTGCAGGATTCAGACGCCCATACGCCTGTCACCATCCGTTTCAAACGATAATCAATATAATATTCCGTCAATTCCGCCTTTGCAGACTGCATATCGAGCAGTTCCTTTTTTACGGAAACTTCCTTTCCCTTTGCCGACACACAGAATTCCACACTTTGCATCTGACTGGCATTCTGCAGATAAATCCTTGCAAAATTTTTCCCGGCATGCAGCTTCTTGGCGTCTATAAAATAATAGACCTGACACACACTTCCAATAAAATCCTCTGATGTGACCACTTCTTTTTCCAAAACCAAAAAGTCTGCATCACTTTTTAATTCCAGCTCCAGATATCCCCACTGGTCTTTCCTTATTTCAATTTGATCCTTCAGATTTTCTTTTATCTCATAATATTCCCGGTATTTACGATCTACAGAAACAAGAACGCTTTGTTTTCTTCCAGTTCCTACCAGAAATTCCTCCACATTCTGAGGATAGAACGGCGGCATGGCTAAGCCCTCATAAAGCAGAACATCTCTTGCCTCGGCATGTTTTAGGATATTGGAAAAATTTTTGGATGCAAATACCCTGCACGCTTCCCCGAAATTTTCCTTTGCAAGTCGGGTAAAGTCGGAAAGGTTCTTTATCTTTCCCACCGAGGAATCGGCATATAGCCTTGTTATTTCCACAACAAAAGAAAGGTCATATTCACCCTGGTTTGCGATAACATGAAAATCGCCCTTTGTGACATCCCCTTCCAATAATCCTGCACTGTGAAATTGATACCGAATCTTTACCTCTGTTCCCTCAAACTGCGGTGTCAGACATTCCATCCGCACATCCGAAGTATAGACCATCCCGCGCATCACCACACCGTTTATGCTCGTAATGGTAAATTCTCCGGTATACTCCTGTCCTTCCAATACCTCCAGTTCAATTTTATCCACGGAAAATTCCGGTACCGGACGTTCCTGTTCAAATGTTCCCCTTGCGAGTTCTTCAATTCGTTTCCGCACTCTTGCCACCCGCTTTTTCTTTCTTGCTTTTTCTTTTCATACAGTTATAATAGATTATAAACTATTTGACAAATTCATGCAACATCTGGAGG
>CAMBKU010000102.1 GCA_945868305.1 uncultured Lachnospiraceae bacterium
AAAATAGGTGTAAGTACAGTGACGGTTTCCAAGGCGCTTTCCGGACAGAAGGGCGTCAGTGAGGCCATGCGGGAAAAAATTAAGCAGCTTGCGGATGAAATGGGGTATAAACAGCCGTCAGCAGTGAGACAGGAGAAACAGCCGAAAAGTTATAATATTGGCGTGCTTGTTTCAGATAAGTACCTGGACAAATATGATTCTTTTTATTGGAAGATGTACCAGTGCGTAGCAACCAAAGCAGTCCAGAAGGAATGCTTTACCATGCTTGAGGTGATTACCTATGAAAATGAGATGGAAAAGCAGCTTCCGAAGATTGCGCTGGAGCGCAAGGTAGATGGAATCGTAATCGTGGGCAGACTCGACAGCGGCTATTTAAAGGTGTTGCAGGAGAGCTGCAATATACCGACGGTTTATCTTGATTTTTATGACGAAAATGTATTGAATGATGCGGTAATTTCCAATAGTTATTATGGTTCTTATTTGCTGACTAATTATCTGTTTGAGATGGGGCATAAAAACATTGCCTATGTAGGAACATTACTGTTTACCGGAAGTATTACAGACCGTTACTTTGGTTATGCGAAGTCCATGCTGGAACATGGCGTGAATGTTCGTGATGAGTGGGTGATTCCGGATAGGGATATGAAGTATGGTCTGATTAATTTTGATGGAAAGTTTGAAAGCTTTAAGGTACAGCCAACGGCTTATGTCTGTAACAGTGATCTCACAGCCAGCAAGGTGATTAAGAAACTAGAGGAGCTGGGATATCGCGTACCGGAAGATTTTTCTGTAGTAGGTTTTGATAATTACCTGTATCCGGGACTTTGTGATGTGGATATTACAACTTACGAGGTGGATATGAAGGAGATGGCAAGAAAGACCATTCATGTCCTTTTAAAGAAAATGAACGGAGAGCGTTACAGACAGGGAATTTCCATTGTGGAAGGACACCTGGTAATGAAAAACAGCGTAAAGCCAAATGAGGATAAAACAGCGGAAGTTTAACGTCCGTACATAGTTTGACTAAAAAAGAGTACTTTTATCTTATTTCAAATTAAGAAATGGGACAAAGGTACTCTTTGTTTTTTGAAAAAATAGAGGATAAAAAACAAGTTAAAATTATTGACAAATTATGTACAGCAAGGTTTAATTAAGCTTAGATAGTGGCGAACAGGAAGGAGAAGGTGAAGGGATGGGATATACGACACTAAATGGGATTTGGAAATTTCGGCAAACGGGAGGGGAAGAACAGACGGTGACTGTTCCGGGCACAGTGCTTTCCGGGCTTTTGGAGAATGGAAAGATTGAGGACCCGTTTTATCGGGAAAATGAGTATCCGACCAGAGAATTGTTTTGGAAGGATTATGAATTTTACCGGGAATTTGAAGTGGATAAAACAACCCTTGCGGAGGAAAATGTCAATCTTGTCTGTGAAGGACTAGATACGCTGGCGGACATTTTTTTGAATGAAACGCCTGTATACTCCACAAATAATATGCATCGAATCTGGCGTATTCCGGTGAAGGATGCGTTGGTGCCGGGGAAGAACCGAATACGGATTGTCTTTCGTTCGGTGCTTCGATATATAGAAAACTATCCATACCGTAAGGACAGAGAAATTCATTATGTTCCCTGTGGGGCAATGAAAGGCAATGAACTGGTGCGGAAAGCACATTCTATGTTTGGCTGGGATTGGGGTCCGCAGCTTATAGATGCCGGAATCTTTCGTGATATTTATCTGGAAGCCTATACGCAGGCGAAGATTCGGGAAATACATATCAGACAGGAGCATGAGAAAGAACTTGTGCGGCTTTATGTTCATACAGAGTTGGAAGGAAAGCGGGAAGCGGGAGAAAAGATCCGTGTGTGTGTTTTGGAGGCGGATTTTAAGTACCGCCGGGAAATGTCAGAGAAAAGACGTCTTAAAGTGGCCCAGGCAGAATGGGAAATAAACCAGGAAAAACAGAGTGCAGATGGGCAGCTTGTTGTGGAGCATCCGAAAAAGTGGTGGCCGAATGGTTATGGGGAACAAAATCTTTATGAAGTGACTGTAGAACTGCTTGCTGCAGATGGCAGCGTGAAAAGCAGTGAAAAGAAGACCATTGGTCTTCGGACTTTGTCGGTAAGCCAAAAGAAAGATGAGTGGGGTGAGGAGTTTGCATTTCAGGTTAATGGTGTGAAAATTTTTACCAGAGGCGGCAACTATATCCCGGAAGACTGTTGCTATACAAGAATTACGAGAGAGCAGCAGGAATATTTAATCCAGTCCTGTGTGAGAGCCAACTTTAATTGTCTGCGTGTCTGGGGCGGTGGATATTATCCGACGGATGCTTTTTATGATTTGTGTGATGAATACGGGCTGATTGTGTGGCAGGATTTGATGTATGCCTGCAATGTATATGATGTTACGGATGAATTTGCAGAAAATATCAGACAGGAGACATTGGATAATGTAAAACGTCTGCGGCATCACGCGGCTCTGGGATTGTGGTGCGGCAACAATGAGATTGAATCGGCATGGAATCATTGGCAGGATTTTCAGACGGAGTCAAAATATTTGAAGGCAGATTATATCAGGCAGTTTGAAGATATTCTTCCGGGGGCGGTACGGCAGGCAGACCCGGATACCTTTTATTGGCCGTCTTCGCCATCTTCCGGTGGCTGCTTTGACGAGCCGGATGCGGAAAACCGCGGGGATAATCATTACTGGGATGTATGGCATGGGCAAAAGCCTTTTTCTGATTACCGAAAATATTTTTTCCGATTCTGTTCAGAATTTGGTTTTCAGTCTTTTCCTTCCATAAAAACAGTGGAGAGTTTTACGGAGGAAGAAGATCGCAATATTTTTTCCGAGGTAATGGAAAGCCATCAGAAAAATGATGCAGCTAATGGAAAAATGCTCTACTATCTTTCTGAAAACTTCCGGTATCCGAAGGATTTTAAGAGTCTTTTATATACAACACAAATTTTGCAGGCGATGGCAATTAAAAGCGGTGTGGAGCATTGGCGAAGAAACAGAGGGCGCTGCATGGGAACTTTGTACTGGCAGGTTAATGATAACTGGCCAGTGGCTTCCTGGTCCAGTATCGATTATTTTGGCCGGTGGAAAGCACTGCACTATGCGGCGGCGCATTTTTACGCGCCGTTGGCGGCAAGTATTTGCCGGGACGGAAACCAGGTTGGAATTAATCTGGAAAATGAGACGCAAAAAAGGCAACAGTGTCATGTAAAGGCGCTCTTAAAAACGCTGGATTTTGAGATTGTGGACTGTGTAGAGACGGAGGGATTTGTAGAACCGCTTTCTGTTTTTTGTATAATCGATAAAGATTACACAGAGATTTTGCGTGGGCATCGTACACAGGAGGTTTTTCTGGAGGTGGAAGTCAGTCTGGAAGATGGAACCATTCTAAAAGAAACGGAGATTTTTGTTCCATATAAATATCTTGCGTTGAAGAAACCCCACATTGACGTGCGGGTTTGCGAGGAGAAGGATACGTATCGAATCAGACTGGCAGCAGATACCTATACGCCGTTCCTTGAATTGGATTTTGCGGATGAGGATGCCATATTAAGTGATAATTATCTGATGTTGACGGATAGACAGCCGGTGGAAGTTATAATGAGAAAGACAGATATCAGGCGGGGCAGTTTTTGTGATGCTTCGGATGTCAAACAAAAGCTTTTGCTCTGCTCGGTGGCAGACACCTACTAAACAGGAGGAGGGAATATCATGCAGTTATTGGAGATGCAGGAAAATGGGATTTATATTGTCTGGGAGATTGATGATGAGAAAAATTTAAAGTTACTCCATTTTTCTGCGCTGCCTTTTTGCAGAGAGGATATCGTAGCACCGTCTACGGATTATGGTTTTCGTTTTGTGGAGATGAATCTTTCGGGATTTGACCGTCCTTTTGAACGGCATGGGAATAAATATATTGTTACAGCGCCGGGCTATCGGCTGAAATATGTAAAGCATACGGATGAACGGTGGGAGGAAGGCAGAAGGCTTATTTTTACACTGAGGGATGAAGTGACAGATGTTTTTGTTGATGTGTTTATGCAGTTTTATGATGGAGAACCGATTGTCCGTATGTGGCAAACTGTAAGAAATGAAGGAAAAGAAACCAGAACACTTGAATACATTTCGTCTTTTAATTATGAAGGAATTGAAAAGGAAGGTCTGCTTTCCCAGGATGAGAAAATGCGGATATATCTTCCGCATAATAGCTGGCAGCGGGAGATGAACTGGAAATCTTATACATTGCCGGAGCTTGGCATGGAACTGGCACAGCCGTCGGACAATCAGCATTCTTCCGGTATGCTTAGGGTTTCCAACACGGGAAACTGGTCCAGTAAGGAATATCTGCCAATGGGTTATATAGAAAATACGGAAGTAGGATGCGGGCTGTTTTTTCAGATTGAACATAATGGCTCCTGGCATTGGGAAATTGGAGATCAGAATGGGCATTTGTATCTTGCCATCGGTGGACCAAATGAGATTTATTCCCATTGGTATAAAAATCTGGCTCTGGGAGAGAGCTTTACCAGCATTCCAGTGGCGGTGGGTGTGACGAATAAAGGCTTTGATGATGCGATGAAAACTCTGACTGCATATCGTAGAATCATCCGAAGACCGAATGAGGATAATAAAAAGTTGCCGATTATTTTCAATGACTATATGAATTGTCTTTGGGGGAAACCGACAGCTGAAGCAGAGCTTCCGCTTGTGGATGCTGCTGCTGAAGCAGGGTGTGAGTATTTTTGCATTGACTGTGGATGGTATGCGGACGGTGACTGGTGGGACAGTGTCGGAGAATGGAAGGAAAGCAGGAAGCGTTTTCCAAATGGAGTAAAAGAAGTTACCGATTATATTCGGTCAAAAGGGATGATACCGGGTGTATGGCTGGAACTTGAGGTTATGGGAATTTACTGTGATAAGGCGAAAGAAGTGCCGGATGACTGGTTTTTTGTGCGGCATGGGAAAAGGGTGTATGACAGGAGTCGTTATCAGCTTGACTATCGAAATCCGGATGTACGCGCTTATGCAGATAGTGTGATCGACCGCCTGGTGCAGGAATACGGTGTGGGCTATATTAAAATGGATTATAACATTGAACCGGGAATCGGAACGGAAATTGATGCTGATAGTGTCGGGGATGGAATGCTTATGCATGAAAGAAGCTATCTGGAATGGCTGGATGGTGTATTCGTCCGCTATCCAAATCTGATTATTGAAAATTGCTCCAGCGGTGGTATGCGCATTGATTATGCAATGCTTTCCAGATATAGTATTCAATCCACCAGCGATCAGGAAAATTATTTAAAGTATGCGACGATTGCGGCAAATTCTCCGACCGGAGTGGCGCCGGAACAGAGTGCCATCTGGACTTACCCGATGAACCATGAGGATGTGGTATCGTCAGAGGAACTAAAAGAGGAAGTGGTATTTAACATGATAAATGCCATTTTACTGCGCGTTCATCAAAGCGGACATCTGGCAAAACTGGATGAGGAAAGGAAAAAGCTGGTGAAAGAGGGGCTTGACCTCTATAAAAACATCCGTCGCGACATAAGGGAGTTTTATCCGTTCTGGCCGGCTGGATTATCAAATTTTTCGGATGAATGGGTAAGCCTTGGCATGCGGGGTGACAGCAAATGTTATGTGGCAGTCTGGCGGAGAGAAGGGGGACAGAAAACAAAAATGCTTCCAATTGCCGGATTAGAAGGAAAGCAGGCGAAGGTGCGCTGCCTGTATCCATCTTATGCAAAAGAGAAATTTGAATGGAATGAAAGAACCGGAACGCTCAGTGTGGACTTTCCGCAAGAAAAAAGAGCGAGACTTTATGAGATTACCTGGAATGAAGTGGAGTTACCGTAAAAAATCCCCTTAAAGCGTATGCTTTAGGGGGATTTTGCTGGATGTAACATGTTCTGGCGATAGGCATTCGGTGTGAATCCGGTCTCACGCTTGAACAGATTGATAAAATGGTTTGTGTTGTCTATGCCGACGGAGGTGCCAATTTCATGGATTGGAACATCTGTCGTGCACAGGAGGTCTTTGGCAACATCAATTCGTTTTCGATTCAGATATTGAAGCGGAGAAATTTCAAAATAATTGGAAAATTCTCTGCATAGGCGGTATTTACTGATCTCCAATTTGTCCTCAAAATCCTGCAGAGTGTAATTTTCCGCATAAGAATAATCAAAGCATTTTTTCATGTACATCAAATAAGCCGGGACTTTTTCTTCTGAGGCGGACTCTGTGCTGCGGATTAAGGAAATTTCGGTAAAAATATCCGTAAAACACTTTAAATCCAATACAGTATTTCGCTTTGCATAAGAGGTGTTATTGCGCTCTAAAGCTTTGAAATACTGAAAAATTGTAGAGTGTGCATGGAGATTTAGAGGGGTTTCCTCTTTTTCCAGAAGTTTATAATAAGTTTTTAAGTTAGAGCCACATAAAAAATATGCCTCGAAATTCCAAAAAGAACCGGCTATGGACAGAGAAAATGGCTGCCGGCAGTCAAAGAATAACAAAGTTTTTTCACTGAGTTCCAGAGTCTGGCTTTCATAGTGCAAAGCGCCTTTTCCGCTTGTTGTCAAAAGGAGCAGGTAACAGTTTAAGGAACGGATATGGTAGGTGAAAGGAGGCTGGCAGGAAAGAATGCTGTGAGCAAGCACAGAGATCATCTGCTGCGCAAGTTCATCTGGGGATTCTTCGTAAATCTGTCCAAGCAGGCAGTACTCGGAAATACCGGGACTGAGAGAGGGCAGGCGAATAAATGAAGATTTGAATTCCTGTTTTAAGTCCATAGTAAAAACTCCTTTTTAAGATAAAATTGTGGTTCCCTGTCTTCTGTTATATTATATGGGAAAGACGAGAGAAAAACAAGCGGCAAGAGAAAAAATAACATTGAAAAACGATGATTTTGAAGGCTAAAATAGGTAAAAATGGGCTAAAAAAATTAAACGGCAAAAAATGTGAGGTAAAATTACACAAAAACAAGAAGTCAAAATTGAACATTTATACAGAAATGACAAAAAGAACAATAATAATATACTTAAAACAAGAATAGGTGATGAATTAAAAAATGAAGTAGATATAATTAAATTAAGTTACAAAGCTAAAACGCAACGAGGTAGCAAAAAAGGAGGATGTTTTATGAAACTGAAAAAAGTATTGGCGGTCAGCCTGGTAGTGACTATGATGGCTTCTATGGCTGGATGTGGAAGCAGTGATGACAGCAGCTCTACGAGCAGCAGTTCTGCAA
>CAMBKU010000103.1 GCA_945868305.1 uncultured Lachnospiraceae bacterium
AAATATAATAAAAGCCAAAAGGAGGCAAAACAATGTCATTCAACTTTGTGATTGCCTGGGAGCAGGAAGTATTTTATCAGGAAAAAATAGATAAAGATTTGGAACACCTGCTACTCGGTTTACATAAATACAATGTTGAGGTGTTTCTGATTCCGGCGGAGTACGGAGCAGAAAGAAGCCTTGCAGAAATTCTGGAGGAAAGTGGCCTAAATCCAAAGAATGGTCTGCTTCTTGCGGCGTCAGATACCTCGCTTTTTTTGGCAAAAGAGCTTCCATTAGCGACGGTTGCTTTTTTTAATCCGGGGATTACCGGACAGACCTATGAGAATGCACAGATTCTGGTAGAGGGTTTTGAGGAAGTGGATTTTTATTTTCTGGAGCGTATTTATAATAGAAAGCACGGGATTCCCTGGCGCGTGATTGACACGGAGCGTTGCTATCTTCGGGAGATGACGCTTGCGGATTTGGATGGATTGTATGAGTTGTATGCCGGGAAGGATATGACAAAATATATGGAACCGCTTTATGCAGACAGAAACGAGGAATATGAATATGCGAAGGCGTATATTGACAATCAGTATTATTATTACGGGTACGGTATGTGGTTGGTTTTTGAGCAGGCAACGGAAAAACTGATTGGCAGGGCAGGGCTTGACAATCGTGAGATAGATGGAAAAGTTGAACTGGAGATGGGTTATGCCATAGCGGCGGATCGGCACAGACAGGGCTATGGGACGGAGGTGTGTCTTGGGATTATCCGTTATGCCAGGGAATTTTTAGATTTTCCAAGACTTAATTGTTTTGTCGAGAGAGGGAATGAAGCGTCAGCACATCTGCTTTTAAAGCTTGGTTTTTCATGGGTGGAGGAACGGAAGCTTGAGGGAAAGCAGATGCAGCGTTTTTGCCTGGAATTTTAGGGAATAGGAAAGCTGCCCTTTGCATATATTTTCGGTAAAGGGGGACTTGGCAATGGAAAAATCAAAAACTGCTTTTCTGATCGTGAAGGTGCTGTTTGCCATGTATATTGTGACAGGGCTGATTCTGTTGATGCTAACGGCGCTGCTGTATAAATTTGATTTGGGAGAGAATGTTATCAATGCAGGTGTCATTGCGGTTTACATAATCTCTGGATTCCTGGGCGGCTTCATACTTGGAAAAGTAAAAAAGAGCCGTAAATTTATCTGGGGTATGGTGATTGGAGGATTGTATTTTTTGATTCTTATCGTCGCATCTTTGATTTTTCAAAAGGGCTTCGGAAATGATGCGGGACATTTTGCAACGACATTCATTTTGTGTGTGGCATCCGGAATGGCAGGAGGTATGTTAAGCTGAAGATGAAAAAAATGCTTTTCTTATGAAAAAGTATGTGCTATACTATACAAAGGTATTTTTGGAAAGGAGAACGAAAATGAAACACGTAAAGACATTAAATACAAGAAAATTACAGAATACAGTAAAAAAAGGCGGATGTGGCGAGTGCCAGACATCCTGTCAGTCTGCATGCAAGACTTCCTGTACAGTAGGAAATCAGACATGTGAACAGTGCAAATAAGCACGAAAATGAATGAATAGTGTGATACAAACGACCGTTCGCGCAGGCGTGCGGTCATTTGTTCGTTTACACGGAGAAAATGGTTTTAGAAAGAGAGGACTGCCTCGTGGTTCATCAGTATAAAAATAACGGCTATAATATTGTTTTGGATGTCAACAGCGGAGCGATCCATGTTGTGGATGATGTGACTTATGATGTCATTCCGATGTTCGAGGAACATACCAGGGAAGAAATCGTAGCCAGCCTCAAGGATAAATATAAGGAAGAAGAAATAAGAGAAGCCTGCGATGAAGTCAGCGAACTGAAAGAAAATCAGGAGTTATTTACGCCTGATGCGTATGAAGATTATATCATGGACTTTAAGAAACGTCCGACCGTGGTAAAGGCACTGTGCCTTCATATTGCCCATGACTGCAATCTTGCCTGTCGCTATTGTTTTGCGGAGGAAGGGGAATATCATGGAAGAAGGGCGCTTATGTCTTATGAAGTTGGAAAGGCAGCGCTTGATTTCCTTATTGCAAATTCCGGGAATCGTAAGAATCTGGAAGTGGACTTTTTCGGTGGGGAGCCGACGCTTAACTTTCAGGTGGTCAAGGATTTGGTGGCATATGGAAGACAGCAGGAGAAAATACATAATAAGAACTTCCGTTTCACCCTTACGACCAACGGGGTGCTTTTAAATGATGAGATTATGGAATTTGCCAATAAAGAGATGGCGAACGTGGTTCTTAGTATTGACGGAAGAAAAGAGGTCAATGACCGGATGCGTCCATTCCGGGGCGGACAGGGCAGCTATGATTTGATTGTTCCGAAATTCCAGAAGTTTGCAGAAAGCAGAAACCAGAATAACTATTATGTGCGTGGAACCTTTACCCGTAATAATCTGGATTTTTCAAAAGATGTTCTGCATCTGGCGGATTTGGGCTTTAAACAGATTTCAGTGGAGCCTGTCGTGGCACAGGAAACAGATGATTATGCACTTAGAGAGGAAGATCTTCCGCAGTTATTTGAAGAATATGATAATCTGGCGGCAGAGATGGTGAGACGCCATAAAGCGGGAAAAGATTTTAATTTCTTCCATTTTATGATAGATTTAGAGGGTGGCCCATGTGTGGCAAAAAGACTTTCTGGCTGCGGCTCCGGTACGGAGTATCTTGCAGTGACGCCGTGGGGAGATTTGTATCCGTGCCATCAGTTTGTCGGAAACGAGAAATTTTTGATGGGCAACGTATTTGAGGGAGTAAAAAACACGGAAATCCGTGATGAGTTCAAGTGCTGTAATGTGTATGCCAAGGAAAAATGCAGAAAATGTTTTGCAAGGTTTTATTGTAGTGGTGGCTGTGCAGCCAATTCCTACAATTTCCATGGAAATATTACAGATACATATGACGTTGGATGTGAGCTGGAGAGAAAGCGTGTGGAATGCGCAATTATGATTAAGGCTGCACTGGCGGACGAAGAATAATACACAAGAGAGGTAAATGACCATGAAAAAGAGCAAAGGTATCGCAATCCTGGCGGCAATCCTTATTGCGTTGTCGGGACTTACGTATTGTGCATCCATTATTCTTTCTTCAACGGGTAAGGGAGAGAACCGGAATATTAAGCTGGGACTTGATCTTGCGGGCGGTGTCAGCATTACCTATCAGGTAGTGGACGACGATCCGACATCTGAGGAAATGAATGATACCATCTACAAATTGCAGAAACGTATTGAATCTTACAGTACGGAAGCACAGGTATATCAACAGGGAGATGACCGTATCACGGTCGAGATTCCGGGTGTTACGGATGCCAACGAAATTTTAGAGGAGTTAGGAACACCGGGTTCTCTGGAATTTCAGGACCCAAGCGGAAATGTATGTCTGACCGGAGATGATGTGGAAACTGCGAAAGCAACGACACAGACGAATCAGATGGGCAGTCAGGAGTATGTGGTAGAATTAAAATTTAACGAAGAAGGAACGGAGAAATTTGCAGAATTGACTTCCGCCCATGTCGGAGAGACATGCCCAATCGTTTATGATGAGGAAACTATCAGTATGCCTCGTGTAAACGAAGCAATTACCGGAGGTTCTGCAGTTATTTCCGGTATGGAAAGCTTTGAAGAAGCAGAAACACTTGCATCTAATATTCGTATCGGTTCTTTGTCCCTGACTCTGGAAGAATTACAGTCTGAGGTTGTGGGAGCACAGCTTGGAAATGAGGCAATTTCAACCTCATTGAAAGCGGCAGCTATCGGTCTTGCATTTATTGCAGTATTTATGATTGCATATTATTGGGTTGCAGGTGTGGCAGCAACGATTGCACTGGCAGTTTATTCGACATTGGTAGTGGCAATCATTTATGCTTTTGAAATTACGCTTACATTGCCTGGTATTGCAGGTATCATCCTTTCCATTGGTATGGCGGTGGATGCGAATGTAATTATTTTTGCCCGTATCCGTGAGGAGATTGCCTCTGGTAAGACGGTGCGCACATCCATAGATACCGGTTTTAAGAAAGCGCTTTCGGCGATTCTGGATGGAAATATCACGACGTTGATTGCGGCAGCAGTGCTTGGAATCAAGGGCAGTGGTACAGTAAAGGGCTTTGCCTATACACTTGCGATTGGTATTGTCCTTTCTATGTTCACGGCACTTGTGGTGACAAGACTTCTGGTAAAAGCTTTTTATGCTATTGGATTTAAAGACGAAAAATTTTATGGCAGAACAAAGGAGAGAAAGGGAGTCAGCTTTATTGCGAAACGCCATGTATTTTATGTCATTTCCATTGCCATTATTGCTGCGGGTTTTATTGGAATGGGAATTGGCAAGGCAAACGGAAAGGGCGCTCTCAATCTGAGCCTGGAGTTTGTCGGAGGTACTTCCACAACGGCGGATTTTGGAAAAGACTATACACTCAGTGAAATTGACAGCGAGATTATCCCTTATATTGAAGAAGTAGTTGGAAGTGGAGAAATTCAGACACAGAAAATTCAGGACAGCACGCAGATTGTATTCAAGACAAGAACTTTGAATTTGGATGAACGTGAGGAACTAAATAAAACGTTGGTGGATCATTTTGGTGTGGATGAAAAAACGATTTCCAGCAACAGCATCAGTTCAACAATCAGTTCAGAGATGACCTCCGATGCAGTATGGGCGGTTGTGATTGCGGCGATTTGTATGCTTATTTACATTTGGTTCCGTTTTAATGATATTCGATTTGCAACAAGTGCGATTTTGGCACTGGCACATGATGTACTGGTGGTACTTACCTGCTATTCTCTGCTTCGTATTTCTGTGGGTAGCACTTTTATTGCATGTATGCTTACGATTATCGGTTATTCCATCAATGATACCATTGTTGTATTCGATCGAATTCGTGAAACAATAAAGAGTGTTCGTGTACAGGATGAGGAATCATTAAAGGAAGTTGCGGATAAGAGTATTAATCAGACGATTTCACGAAGCATTAATACTTCTTTGACTACGTTTGTTATGGTATTTCTGCTGTGGCTGCTCGGCGTAACATCCATTAAGGATTTTGCGCTGCCACTCATGGTTGGTATTGTCAGTGGTACCTATTCTTCTATCTGTATTGCAACAGAATTGTGGTTTACATCACGAAAACTTTCTCTTGGGAAAGAGACGGCAAATCAGAGCGGAAAGAAGAAAAAATAAAAGCAATCAATAAAAAATGCTTCTGTGGCAATGAAAGTCTGCTACAGAGGCATTTTTTCATATTATATTATAAGGAGGGAAAATATGGATTTTGAAACAATTCTTTACTTATATTTTTTTGTGTTAAACATTATGGGCATTGTCCTAATGGGTATTGATAAAAGTAAAGCAAGGAGGAAAGCATGGCGCATTCCGGAAAAAACACTTTTTTTGTGTGCGCTGCTTGGCGGAAGCGCCGGAGTATGGATTGGGATGTATCTGTTTCATCATAAGACAAAGCACTGGTATTTTGTAGTGGGCGTACCGCTTATTTTAATTCTGCAGGCAGCATGCGCATTGTGCATTCGCTACTTATTTTAATATTTTGTATATTTTATATCATTTTCTGATTGCAGTATTTCTTCCATAATTTTATAATTTGGTTGAAATGAAAAGGTTGTTTCAGTATAATTAGATAAAAGCAGGAAAACGTTTGGAAGGAGAACACTATGTATACATTAGAAGATATCAAAGCAGTAGACACAGAGGTTGCAGATGCGATTACCGCGGAATTCGACAGACAGAACAGTCACATTGAGCTGATTGCGTCCGAAAACTGGGTGAGTCCGGCAGTTATGTCTGCCATGGGCAGTGTTATGACGAATAAATATGCAGAAGGATATCCGGCACATCGTTATTACGGTGGTTGCGAGTGCGTGGATGTAGTAGAAGAACTGGCAAGAGAGAGGGCAAAAGAACTTTTTGGCTGTGAGTATGTCAATGTGCAGCCGCATTCGGGAGCACAGGCAAATATGGCGGTACAGTTTGCAACATTGAAACCGGGTGATACCGTTATGGGCATGAATCTGGATCACGGAGGACATCTGACCCACGGAAGCCCGGTAAATTTTTCGGGAAGCTATTTTAACATTGTTCCTTATGGAGTTAATGATGAGGGATTTATCGATTATGATAAGGTGATGGAAATTGCTATGGAGTGCAAGCCGAAGATGATTATCGCAGGAGCTTCCGCCTATGCAAGAACTATTGATTTTAAAAAATTCCGTGAAATTGCTGATGCATGTGGTGCAATCCTTATGGTAGATATGGCTCATATCGCTGGACTTGTGGCAGCAGGACTTCATCCAAGCCCGATTCCTTATGCGGATATCGTTACGACTACAACACATAAGACACTGCGGGGACCGAGAGGCGGCATGATTCTGTGTAAAGATCAGGAAACTGCAGATAAGTATAAGCTCAATAAGGCTGTATTTCCGGGAATACAGGGTGGCCCGCTGATGCATGTGATTGCAGCAAAGGCAGTCTGCTTAAAAGAAGCACTGCAGCCGGAATTTAAAGTATATCAGCAGAACATCATCAATAATGCCCAGGCATTGTGCAAGGGTCTGATTGACCGTGGAATTAAGATTGTTTCCGGTGGCACGGATAATCATCTGATGTTAGTGGATTTGACGAACTTTGGTCTTACCGGAAAAGAAGTGGAGAAGTTATTGGATTCTGTTAACATTACGGCAAATAAGAACACGATTCCAAATGACCCGCAGTCTCCGTTCGTGACCAGTGGTGTCCGTCTTGGTACTCCGGCAGTTACTTCCAGAGGATTAAATACCGGAGATATGGATAAGATCGCGGCAGCAATCGCAATTATGATTAAGCGTGGGGAGGATGGCGCAGATCAGGCAAGAGAGATTGTGAAAGAATTAACAGAAAAATATCCGCTGAAATAAGTATAGGATGCACTAATTAAA
>CAMBKU010000104.1 GCA_945868305.1 uncultured Lachnospiraceae bacterium
AAAATCTGCTATAATAAAAAATAGAAATTCATATTAAAAACAGGAGATAGCAAAATGAAGTATACAACAACAAATGAACTTTCAGGTTTTGATTTTAAAGATGCCTATATCGGTGAAATACGCGCAATGAGCGAGACTTTTACAATGGGGCTTGATAATGTGACGATTCTGCCGGAAAATTCCAAAAACCGTGATATCCGAAAAATGCGGACGAATCAGTTGCTTTTAAAAATACGGGGAGCAAAAATAGAGGATTTTGTAGAGGAAGGCTATAAAATTTATGATGCAAACGGAAATTTGAAGGAACAGATAAATGATCGTCCGATTGCTCCAGAAGAATATACAGAGGAATTTAAAAAATTAGAAGGCTGTGTGATTAACACTTTGGAAAAAGGCGAGGATGCTTATGAATTTTCCATTGACACAGAAGATCACACCTATTTGCTTCGGGTTGCAGGAACAGAGGACACCGAAGAATGGGAACGTTTTATGAGCGTTGACGCATAAAAAAAACAGATTCAGCCATACTATTCCAAGACAAATTGATACAAAGCAACGTTTGGAAAGGAGTCAGGGAAGTATGGCGAGAAGAATTTACCGGATTTGCCTGGCAGTTGCAATTATCGTGATTGGAATTGCCGGGATTTTTTATTATATGAATTATAAAGACAGCGAGTCTTTTTCCGAGGATGCAACGCTTGTTCAGTATATCGTGAATGCGGATGAAGGAGATATGGTATGAATCAGGAAACGCTGTATATTAAGATAGACCAGAATATCCTTCTGCATGATTATAATGTTACGCTGGGGGATATTGCAAAGCTGGAATGTAAAGAAAAAAGTATCGTGAGGCAGTTGAAGCAAAAGAAAATCTATTCTTTTGAAAAGCCAAAGGGAAAGTTAAAAAACAAGAAGCAGATACAGGTCATTTCTATTATGAAGGTAGTGGAATGGATTCATGAGGAATATCCGAATGTGGAAGTCCAGAATATGGGGGAGAAGGATTTTGTTCTGGAATATGATCCTGTAAAAGAAGAAAATAAAATTTGGCAGGGAATAAAAACGGCTATTCTCTGTATTCTTATTTTTTTTGGTGCAGCTTTTACGATTATGGCTTTCAATAATGATATTTCCATCGATGATGCATTTGAAAAGTTTTATATGCAGGTCATGGGGCAAAAGTCTGATGGAATGACAGAATTGGAGGTATTTTACTGCATCGGATTTCCGGTGGGAATTTTAGTCTTTTTTAATCATTTGGGCAAAAAGAAGATTACACCGGACCCGACACCGATTCAGGTGGAGATGCGCAAATACGAAAAGGATGTAGATACGACCTTTATTGAGGAAGCGGGAAGGGATGGACAAAGCCTTGATGTGGATTAAACATGTATTTTTAGCATTCTTCGGATTCTCGTCAGGCATTGCTATTGCAGCAGGAACTTTTGCATTTATCATTATGATAGGCATTGTACCCCGGATTATTGCAAAGAGCAGTACAGCGCCTCATGTGATGTGTTATGAGAATGCGATACTTCTTGGCGGGTTGGTTGGAAATATTCTGTCAGTATTTTTGGATATACGACTGCCCGGAGGCAGGCCTCTCCTTATGATATACGGTCTATGCGCAGGGATATTTGTGGGATGTGTAGCGGTTGCTCTGGCGGAAATATTAAAGGCACTGCCGATTTTTTTCCGGCGTGTCCATGTGAAGGAAGGACTTCCCTGGCTGATGGTTTTTATGGCATTGGGAAAAATGGCAGGCGGACTTTTCTATTTCTTTTTTGATATGGCAGCAAAATAGCGGAGGATATGCTATAATGGGAAGAAATAATGGGAAATGAGGATGAGTCATGGTAACTTCGATTGCAAGACAGAGTATCGTTATAAAGTGTAAATTGCAGGAATCCATCCTGCTGGGGAATTATGAGTTTTATTATGCGGCAGGCCTGATTGGGAAGCTGACCGGGCAGCAGTTTGATTTTGAACTATCCCCAAAGGAAATGCTAATCCAGGTGCAAAAAGCGTTGGAAACCTATGAGCCGAGGGATGAAAAGGAGAAATATCTGATCCATATTTTATCGAATTTTAAGCCGGATGAAGAAAAGGATGAGCAGATGCGGGAACTTTTTGAATGGGGAATAAAAGAAGACAGGCTGTGGCAGGAATAAAAATACGAGAGCAGGGTGCATAAAACCCTGCTCTTTTTTACATACTAAAAAAGAGTTTAAAAGAAAAGAGGAAAAAGTGTGGATAAGAAGAAAGAAAAACAGATACAGCAGGATGCGTATAACGAGTACGTCAAACAGGTGACGCCGACACATAATCTTGCCGCAAATATGGCAAAAGCATTTTTAGTTGGGGGAATCATTTGTGTCATTGGACAGTTTATCCTAAATATGTGTGGGAACTATGGGCTGGATAAAGATACCTCGGGTTCCTGGTGCAGTATGATACTGGTACTTCTCAGTGTTTTACTGACAGGCTTTAATATTTATCCGCAAATTGCGAAATTCGGGGGTGCGGGAGCGCTTGTGCCGATTACCGGATTTGCCAATTCGGTTGCCGCACCGGCAATTGAATTTAAAAAGGAAGGACAGGTGTTTGGAATCGGCTGTAAGATTTTTACGATTGCGGGACCGGTTATCCTTTATGGGATTTTTTCAAGCTGGATATTAGGATTGATTTACTGGATATTAAAATTATGCGGGGTGATGTGATGTTAGATAATAAAAATGAACTTCCAATGGGATTGGGATTTGGACTTGCCATGAATGAAAGGGCAATGGAGAATTTTGCCGCGATGGAACCGGAGGAGAAAAAGCAGGTGATTGAAGCTGCGAGAAATGTGCATTCCAAACGGGAAATGCAGAATCTGGTAAATGACATTGCAAATCTGGGTACCATGTCTTAGAACAAACAAAAACCCGCAAGGCAGCGTGTGATAGCACGAGCCGCACTGCGGGAATAAATAGGCGCGATTATAAGTCAAATGCGCTTTTTACGACGCTGGAAACAAGCCCCTTGGAAGAAGTGGTATTGCTTTCCTTCGGTCCGTTGGCAGAGGACATGGTTGTACCGTTCACCGTTGGAGCCAACAGAATTTTTCCGGTGCCCCGGTAAACATTTACGAATCCTTCTCCGTTTAGAGCAGAGCCCATCAGGCTCTTGGAGGATTTCTCTACGGTGAATTGTAAAGAGGCAGACCAGGCGATGGCCATATTTCCGTCAATCTTTACAATATCGTCCTTCACTTCGATTTCAATCAATTCTTCTCTTGGAACAGGGCTTTCCAAAACGGCAATTCCTGCACCGCTTAAAGAGAGGTTAAAAAGTCCTTCGCCGCCTAACAAGGCAGAGGAAGCATTAGTTCTTGAAATGACTTTTTCATTCAGATGAGCATCGCAGGCGAGAAACAGGCCGTCATCTAATACGATGCCACCTTCCCACTGTGAGATATCTTCTAAAATGATATAGCGGTAAGTCGGCTCTAACATCAAAAAGCCGGAGCCGCGGTAAATCGGCTTTACGGCTGATTCGTTGGTGACAGCCCCCTTTAAGGCTTTGCCCAGGAAGTCCCCCACACCTTTTACGCCGGTTTCAGAGTCTACCTGTCCGGCTGTCCACTGCATAGCGCCGGCCTGGACTTTTACAGCAGAATTATTCAAATTACATAGTACCTGGCGTTTCCGTACATTCATCTCGTGCATGAAATAGGCAACAGAAGCATATGCCGGAGAAACGCTCATGTCCTTTTGATGTTCAAATACAGTATAAATGCCCTTTTGGTCGATGGCAGTCATGTTTGGGTTATTTGCCAGATTGTTCAGTGATATCATAAGTAACCTCCTAGATAATTTTGTCAATTTTACATATTATACATAAAATTTTAAATCTCTATTGTTATTATAACGAAATTTTCTATTGCAGTACATAAAAAGATGAAGAAAAGGAAAAAATAGGAGAAGAAACGAAAAAAACAGAACAGGAAAGAAGGACAAAAATGGGAGAAAAAGAGTGGAAAGAAGGAATTACAGCAAAGCATTTTAAAGAAATGGGAGATGGAAGACGAATTCGGGAGGAGGGTGGAAGCTATGATTATCTTTCCAATTCGGCATCTGTTTCGGATTGTACCGGGCTTATTTATAAACCGGTAAAAAAAGAGGATGAACTTTTGGCTTACGATGAAGTGTATGATTTTCTGCCGCCGGGAGAGGACACGCTTTCATAGATATCGTGTATGTCGTCTTGCCGCAGAAAGGGTTCCGTGTTAAACTGGTACATGAAAAGTGAAAAAAAACCAGGAGGATAAAGATATGTTAGAAAAAGGAATCAAGGGAAGGCAGGAAGTCATGGTGGAGGACAGCAATACAGCAAAGGCGTTGGGAAGCGGCACCTTAAATGTATTTGCTACACCTGCCATGACGGCGCTGATGGAAAAGACGGCATGGATGAGTGTTACACCATATTTAGATGAGGGAGCAGGCACGGTAGGAACGCTGCTCAACGTTAAGCATATGGCGCCGACTCCGGTAGGCATGAAGGTGATCTGTGAGACGGAACTTACGGAAGTTGACGGAAGAAGACTGGTATTTCATGTAAAAGCTATGGATGAGAGCGGTGTGATCGGTGAGGGCGAGCATGAACGTTTTATTATCCAAAATGAAAAATTTCAG
Organism: uncultured Lachnospiraceae bacterium; assembly: GCA_945868305.1. Classification (GTDB taxonomy): domain Bacteria; phylum Bacillota; class Clostridia; order Lachnospirales; family Lachnospiraceae; genus Roseburia_D. Next base: position 4,677 of record CAMBKU010000104.1, read on the forward strand.
GCAAAAGCAGATAGTAAGCTGGAGAAATAATGTCAATTTACGATGAATTGTTGAAAACCCAGACGATCCCTCATGCATATGAAAACTGGGCGGAATATCGCAGGGAACTGACAGAATATGTTATGGGAATCACAGAGGAGGGAAGTACGCTGGCTGTTTTTGGAGCCGGAAGTTGTAATGATTTAGATCTTGCGGCGCTACGCGGACATTTTTCTAAAATAACGTTAATTGACAGAGAAAAAGAAAATATGTTTGTAGCGCTGGATACTTACCAGTTGGAAAAGGATGAAGCCATTTCTTTAAAAGAGGCGGATTTTCTTGGTATTACACCGCAGGAATATCGGGAGTATGCAGATGATATTCTACGTATGATACAGGTTGACGGAAGAAATACGGATATGGATGAGGTGGCGGAGTACGCCATATTAAGAATGAAGGATTTGTATCAGAAAGCGGCAGAAAGACCGCTTGATTTTGGGGAAAAAGTTTATGACTATGTGCTTGCTGCCGGAGTGCACAGCCAGATTAATAATATGTTTGCCTGGCTTTGGCAGGTTTATCTGGAAGCGGTGGGAAAGCAGGAAGCAACGGTATTTGAATTTGTAAAAAAGAAGAACGAAGAAGTGATTCCTCGTTTCCAGGACGCCTTTTATGCCTGCGCAAAAAAAGGCGCGGTGTTAGCCTGTGAGAGAAAAAGAATTGGCAGAGACGGCGGTATCCAGGGTGCCTGTCAGGCACTGCAGGATGTGCTGAAACGCCAGGAAAAAGGTCAGTGTCTGATTGATGAATCCATTTCTTTGCGGTGGCCGTTTGATCCGGCGCAGGACATCACCTATCAAATGTCAGTATTACATATCATTCCGGGGTAGGAATTTCGCTGCCGTTCTCATCATAGGTCGTGACATTTCCGTTTTCATCTTTAATCGTGGTCGTGGAAGACGGCTTAAGGTCATCCTGATTATAGGGAACAATATCCATTTCGGTACTCTCATTAATTGTACCTATATCTTCAGTTTTGATTTCTCCGGTATTTTTGCTGGAATGGTTAAAGTAGCCGCCAGAGTACATGGTAAGCAGGATGAAAGCCAGTATCAGTGCGGAAAAACAGCAGAATAAAGGCAAAGTAAAGACCTTTTTTCTTGGTGCTTTTTTAAAGGTCAGCTCGCTGGCAATGGATTCCCAGACCAGAAGGGCGAATTCCTTTGTGCTTGCAAATTTCTGATTTTGAAGTTCCAGTGCATGGTAGATTAACTGCAGGTTAAATGGGTAAAGAACCTGTCCATTCGTGGGAGCAGCATTCTCATAAGCCTGTATCAGAAAATCCTTCGTATGGTCAAGTTCCCATAAAACAGCCGATTCGGAACAATCAAACAAAGCTGCAATTTCCACAGCGGAGAGACCGTCATGGTAGAAACTGAGAAACAGGATGCGCGGAAGCACCGGAAGCTGCTTGAATTGTCTAGCGAGGATGCGTCCGCAGGAATCCTTATCCATGCAGTTTATAGGACTTTCATTCCCGGTGGGCAGAGTAACGGAACCGGAAGTTTTGTCTCCGGCTTTTGAAAAAGCATCTATTCCATTTTGGACGAGCAGTTTGTGATAACAGGAAAGAATATATTTCGAGAGCCACTTTTCCAAATCTTCATTTGGTGTCAATTCTGCAATATGTAAAAAGATAGAAAGATAAACCTGTTTTATGAATTCACGACATTCCGTCAGATTGGAAAACAGGTATTTTGAACGTGTGTAAATGTAATGAAAGGTTCTGTTGTAAAAGGTGATAAAACCATTCTGTTCTGCATTTTTTATCTGTTTTATGGCATTTTCCAGTTCGGCATCAAACATAAGTAAAAACCTCTTTTGTATTTCTTTTTGTATTGTAATATTTTATAGCATATTTTCTTATGTTTCAAGGCTTATTTCCAGTAAAACAGCTTTTGAAAATTGCACTAATTTTATAAAAAAATAAAAAAACTATAAAAAAAATATAAATTTGTCATTGACAAATCGAAAAAAGAAGCTATAATAAATTGCATAAAGCAAAGGCGCTTAAGGATAGAATCCTTAGGCGCTTTTTTTGTTATTCTTACAATATTATGTATAGCTATTTTGAGGAGGAATGATTATGACTTATTCATCAGTTGACGTCATTTGGACGCTTCTCGGAGCGGCTCTGGTATATTTTATGCAGGCCGGATTCGCAATGTGTGAAGCGGGTATGACGAGAGCGAAAA
>CAMBKU010000105.1 GCA_945868305.1 uncultured Lachnospiraceae bacterium
CTTTATACCAGTTTCCGTCACCAAAAAAACCTGTAATGTTCATTCTAACACCTCCATGAGGATATTATCAGATACATTACAGGTTCTTCTATCTTGTCTTTGTAAAACCTTTGTAAAACGTTGGTAAATTTTTTTATGCTTTTTACAGTGCTTCTTCCCCCATCTCTCCGGTACGAATCTTCACTGCGTTTTCAATATCTTTGACAAATATTTTCCCATCACCAAAGCTTCCTGTATTTAATTCAGAAAGCACCTTTTTTATGATTCCATCTACCATCTCATCCGTCACAACCGTGCGAACGCTCAATTTCGGAAGCAGGTTTACGCCGACATTGTCATCTCTGGTATAAACCTGTCTTACGCCTTTTTGCCTGCCATATCCAAAGATTGTAGAAATCATGACGCCTCCGGCACCTTCACTGTCTAAAATTCGTTTTAAGTTCTCCAGCTTTTCCGGTTTAATGATAATCTCTAACTCCTTCATCGTACATACACTCCTTTTTCTTCCATTTTGCCGGTTACCCAAATAGTCTCAAATAGCGCTCCGCCAATTCAATCGTCCCGTCCATCCAGCCAACGCTAAGTTCCGCTACCGGGCCAGATTCCTTGTGACTTCCCAGCCACGCAGTAAGCTGCAGACGACGCATCATGATAAAGGTATCTATTTCCTCAAAATCAGTATCTGTAAACGGAAGTACCTTACGGTAACCATCTAACCAGGCATTGATTAGCTTGGGGACAATCGGTTTTTCTTCAATAAAACTAAGCGCTGACGCCAAATCGTGCAAATGCCAACCAAAACCACAGTCATCAAAATCGATTACTTTTATCTGATCTCCTTCCAGTAACAGATTGGCAAGCCGTAAATCTGCATGAATCAGACCATAATTGTCTTTATTCTTCCCATAACGCTGTAAACGTTTTTTAATGATTGCCGCAACTTTCTCCAACATCACTTTTGCTTCCGGTGTCATGTCTGGAAAGTCCTGCCATCTCCCCCATGCAGCATGGTCTCCAATAATCGTATCATAATTCCATTCTATCCGGTCGAGCTTTGTTGCTCCGTTCCAGATTTCTGTTTGTCGATGAAGATATGCCGTCGTTTCTCCCAGATGGAAGAACTGTTTTACCATCTGCGCTTCATTATTTTCATCCGGTGCTTCCCCCGAAAGATATTCGCAGATTACACAGTAATAGTCGTTGCCATCACTTCCCTTTACAATCTGAATATCTTCACCATCTAAACCCTTAATCGGGTTTGCAACAATAAGTGGTGTATATTCATTAATCTGATTTAACCACTTCATCTCGGCATTTAATTCACTTAATGTATGGTAACCAGGTCTGCTAATGCGAAGAACACCGTTTTTTTCGCCACTATCCTTATTCTTTACCATATAGGTGGCATTTTCAGAAAGAACAATCAGCTTTGTTTCATCCGTATCCTGCCAACCGTATTTTTCTAATGCATCTGTTGCAATTTGATCAAATAGCTTCGTATTTTCAAATGCCATATGCGCGTCCTCCTTGTTCTCTCTTTCTTCCTCAGGCCTGTGCTAAAATGTCAGCATGCGCCTCTTTGATACCCTTTGCCATCTTCTCAAGCAGTTCATCACAATATTCCTTCGTAGCAAGAATACCCGGTTTAAACTGGAGGACACTTGGATCAAGCTGAGAATAAATTGCCCATACACCATTTTCATATAAATGCTGCATAACCGGAATAGCCCCCTCTTTTCCGGCAAATTCCAATCCGAAAATTGTACCACACTGACGGATTCCGGTAAAGGTATCCGGGTTTTCCTCACGAATCTTATCCAGACCTTTTCTAAGATAATCTGAAATGAAATCAACATTCTTCTTTGTTTCAGGACGATTCAATATCTCAAATACTTTAAGTGCGCAGGCACAACCAAGCTCTGCTCCGCCAAAGGTTGCCATATGAGCACTTCCGTCCTGTGTCATCCAATAAGAAGCCTTTTCATTCAAAATTGCTGCGGAAATCGGATAAATACCGCCGGAAAAGCCTTTTGAAGTCACAATAATATCCGGTGTCACACCGTATTTTGTGATTGCCCACATCTCACCACTTCTCATAAGTCCGGTCTGTACTTCATCTGCAATATATAAAGTTCCGTATTTCTCACACAATTCTTTCACTGCCGGCAAATATCCATCCTCTGGCATTAAGAAACCATAAGTCGCCGGAATTGTCTCTAAGATTGCCGCTGCAACATCTCCACCCTTTAATGCCTCTTCCATCGCTGCAATATCATTAAAAGGAACCTTGATATATTCGTCCGGCCCCTTGTCTGCCAAAAAAATCTTAGAATAGCGATCATTTCCTGCTGCCACTGCCAGTCCGGTATGTCCATGATATGCATTCTGGATACACACGATTTTTTTCCGTTTTGTTGCGGCTTTTGCACATTTTAATGCAAAATCTACAATTTCTCCGCCGCTGCTTCCATAAATTACATGCTTCATTCCTTCCGGTGAAGCCTTAATTACAGTCTCTGCTAACATCGCTTTCAGCGGTGAAGGAAAGTGATGATTTCCGATATCTACATAATCGGTTGCTTCCTTTAATGCTTCAATCACCTCAGGATTCCGATGTCCGAGACTGTAGGTTCCACCGTTAATGTGAACATCCATCAGCTTTTTGCCATCCATATCCCAGAAATAGTAGCCTTCTCTTTTCCCAATCAAAAGATCAATCTTTAAATCTAACCACTCCTTTGTTTTTCCGCTGTTCCAGTAAGTCATTGATTTTTCAAACACTTCATCCTTTGATAATTTAAATGCTTCTTCACAAACTGATTTTCCCATAATCTTTTCTCCTTTTCCTATCCTGTATTTTAATTTTGGTCATACATTTCTGCCAGCATTTTCTGGTAGGCGACCGGTGCATATCCTGTTTTTTTCCGGAAGGTCTTGGCAAAGTATTCGGAATTAGAATATCCGACCGTTGCCGCCACATCATAAATTTTCATTTTGCTGTCCCGTAAGAGCACCTTTGCACGGTCAACCTTGACCTCCGCCATATAATCCGTAAAATTCATTCCAGTTACTTTTTTAAAAATGTGACTGACATAGCTGGGATTTAGGAAAACTCCCTTTGCTACACTTTCCAACGTCAGTTTTTCATCCACATGGACTACAACATATTTTCCTATCCGGTAAACTAACTTATCATCAATCATCTGATATTTGATGACCATTTTGCTTGCTTCTTTAAAGCAACGCACCCAATCCCTTATAATATCTTCCTTTCGTAGAAGGGAAAAACCGAACTTATAGGTAAAATCATTTCGATATAAAAATTTTTCCAGCCAAGGCTTTCGGTCAATCAAAATTTCATAAATATGATTTTTTGCTTTATCCGTAATAAGCTGACAGTTTATGGCATCCTGTTTCCAGTCTTCATAAATCTGGTCTATAATGCTTTGGATAATAATTTCCTCCTGTCCTCCGCCCAAAAATATGTTATCGACAAGCGCATCTACCTTCATCTGAAGGTCATTGACCACATAACCAAGACCAAGTGTATCGTAGACGCGAATCAGGGAATCCTCCAGTATCTTTTCATCTACAGGCTGTATCAGATAATCAAAAGCACCTGCCAGAAAAATTTTTCTTACAACTTCATAGGATTTTTCATACCCAATTAATATTATCTTGACCCCTAAAAACAGATTTGTGATTTCCTTCAAACGCTCTACCGCAAAACCTTCATTTTTGTCTTCTACCAAAAGAAAAATGTTTGGGCGGCTGCCGTTTAAATAAGTAAATATTTCATTTTCATCCTGAATGGTATCCATCAATTCAAAATCATTTCGAATCGACCAGAACTTCATGTTTTTAATCTGCTCTGCCACATATCCGTTTTTATCATAAATACCGACACATTGCATCTTTCCACCGCCTCAACTGGATTTCTCTTTCTGCAAAAGAAAAAGAGACACGTACATTTTTTAAATGTCCATGCCTCTTTGCATCTCTGTTACTATCTTATACAATAACTCGCAAAAAAGGAAGGTGTTATTTTTAGGTTATACCATATTATTTTTATTTTTGCCGGTATTTTCTTTAGGTGTTCTGTAATTATTTTTGATATTACAACTTAATCTGTACCTCCCGCCCCGTATGCTGATACCGATAATAACGCACGCCTGCCGCATCGAGCATCCGCTTGGATGCCATGACTGCCGGTGTACCGTCGTACTTATCTTCATCATAAACAATCGTCTTGATACCGGCCTGAATAATGGCCTTTGCACACTCATTGCACGGGAACAGCGTAACATAGAGCTTTGCCCCCTCCAGGCTGCCGCCACGATAATTTAAGATGGCATTGAGTTCGCTGTGTGTCGTATAAAAATATTTGTTATTGTAGGGTTCTCCCTCTCTCGCCCAGGGAAATTCATCATCCGAACAGCCCTTGGGAAATCCGTTGTAACCCATGGAAAGGATTTTGTTGTCCTCACTGACAATACACGCCCCTACCTGGGTATGGGGATCTTTGGAACGCATGCCGGAAAGAATGGCAACGCCCATGAAATATTCATCCCAACTGATATAATCACTTCTTTTATCGCTCATGCAATACCTCCGCTATTTTGTTCCGAAAATACGATCCCCGGCATCCCCGAGTCCCGGCACAATATAACCGTGTTCATTCAGTTTCTCATCCATTGCTCCTACATAAATATCCACATCCGGGTGTGCTTCCTGCATGGCTTTTAAACCTTCCGGTGCAGCAATGATACACATAAAGCGGATATTCTTTACGCCTTTATCCTTCAACATCTGAATTGCTGCAATGGATGAGCCTCCGGTAGCAAGCATAGGATCTACCACAAACACCTCACGGCTCGCACAATCCTCTGGCAGCTTGCAGTAATATTCTACCGGTTTTAAAGTCTCAGGATCACGATAAAGACCGATATGTCCCACCTTCGCAGCCGGAATCATGGTAAGCATTCCATCCACCATGCCAAGCCCGGCGCGTAAAATTGGCACGACAGCAAGCTTTTTGCCTTTTAATTCTTTTACAGTAGTTTTACAAATTGGTGTCTCGATTTCAATATCGGAAAGCTCTAAATCTCTGGTTGCTTCGTAGCACATCAGCATGGCAATCTCACTGACCAGAATCCGAAAATCCTTTGTTCCGGTCTGCTTTCTTCGAATCACGCCAATTTTATGCTGAATCAACGGGTGTTCCATAATTGTTGTTTTTGCCATTTTCTATTCTCCTTCGTTGTCATTTAACAGTTTTACTAGTTTCTTTATTGTCTGACGCAGCGTCTCATAACAAAGCCCGTAAGACTGCAACGTCCCTCCATAGGGATTCATGATTTCCAATTCATCCCCTACAAGCTCAGTCAGTACAAATACATTTTCTTCCACCGCATTTGTGTACGTATCCAGTACCTTCTGACGCTGAGACTGCTCCATCGTCAAAACAAGTGTATTTTCATCCATATCACCTTCGGAAAGCTGTGTGGATGCATAATCCTCCACGGAAACACCATTGCTTATCATAACTGCTTCCGCTTTCTGGTTTAAAGGCTCCTGAAACAAAACTACCAGTCCTCTCGCCAGAATCTCGACGGGATGCTTCAACGTATATTCTTTTAAAATTGCCGCTGCCATTGGTGCACGGCAAGTTCCGCTCCCCGCCACAAAGATAATGCGTCGGTATGTCTTCATAAAAACCTCCTTTATACGTGGATGACCTGATGCCCGGCAGCTTTTAACAGCCGATTCATGATTGCCTGTCCAATTCGTGGGGTTGCAAAACTCTCTGAATAGATTTTTTCAACATCCATATCGTCAAACTCCCTTAATATACGATATAAATGCCTTGCAATCGCATCCTCATCATCTCTTGCTCCAATACTTAAGACTTCCCCTGTCTTATAGCATTCTTCTGTTTCATTTGTTGCAATAATGCCTACTTTTCTGCCCTGTGCAGTCAATTCCTCTGTAAGCTCATTTATTTTGGCAATGACCTTCTCTGGCTCCCCATCTACCAGTGTCAGGTCTGCTTTTGGTGCATAATGTTTATATTTCATCCCCGGTGCTTTCGGCTTCTCTCCGGAATCCGAAGCAATAATACCAGGATCGATTTTTACGGTTCCGATTACCTGCTCTATCATTTCCGGTGTAATATAACCAGGGCGCAGTATCATCGGTACTTCCTCCGTAAGATCTACAATCGTAGATTCTATACCGATGCCGACTTCTCCTCCGTCTATGATCATAGGTATCTTCCCATCCAAATCTAACGCCACATGCTCAGCCAGCGTAGGACTGGGTTTGCCCGATGTGTTAGCGCTTGGTCCCGCAATAAATCCGCCGCCCGCCCGGATAAAGGCAAGCGCTACCGGATGGGAAGGCATACGAACTGCCACAGTATCCATGCCTCCCGTTGTTTCATAAGGAACCCGTTCATTCTTATTTAAAATCAAAGTCAACGGTCCCGGCCAAAACGCATCTGCCAAAAGCTTTGCTTCCTTTGGAATCTCCTTCACAATTTTTTTCAGATCATCAAATTCAGCAATGTGTACAATAAGCGGATTATCCGACGGGCGTCCCTTTGCCGCATATATTTTTCTGGAAGAATCCGCCTGCAGGGCATCTCCACCTAAACCGTATACCGTCTCCGTAGGAAACGCCACAAGTCCGCCTTTTTTAATGATTTCTCCGGCTTTTTTGATTTCCGTTTCATCTATTTGTTCACTGTCAATTTTCACAATTTCCGTTTTCATGGATCTGCCTCATTTTTCCTAACATTTTGCCATAAAATATGGCAAATAAACTTTTTTCTATTATAACACTTTCTAAAAATAAGACAACCTACTTGCTATGTTTTTGCAATTGTGTCATAATAGGCACGTTAGTGGT
>CAMBKU010000106.1 GCA_945868305.1 uncultured Lachnospiraceae bacterium
ACTTTGAAAGGTTATAAGAAGTTATGAAAGAGAAGATTAAAGTCCTTTTCCTGTGTCACGGCAACATCTGCCGTTCCCCCATGGCCGAGTTCATCCTAAAGGACATGGTCGAAAAACAGGGCATGGCAGACCAATTTGAAATCGCATCCGCTGCTACAAGCACGGAAGAAATTTATAACGGTGTCGGTAACCCGGTCTACCCGCCGGCAAGAGAAGAACTAAAAAAGCACGGTATTTCCTGCGAGGGCAAGAGGGCGGTGCAGCTCTCCCGGGCGGATTATGAAAAATATGATTATTTGCTTGGCATGGAGCAGACCAACATCCGAAATATGCTTCGAATCCTGGGGCAGGATAAAGACGGAAAAGTAAAGCGGCTTTTGGATTATTCCGACCGACCGAGAGATATAGCTGATCCCTGGTATACCGGAGATTTTAAGAAAACTTACGCTGATATCCTAGAGGGCTGTCAGTGCTTTTTAGAGTATCTGCAGCAGTGATATAAGCTACACTAATAAAAATAAGTAAATAATTTCATATTACTAATAACCGGAAAACGTTGTAAAATCACATATGCAATGTTAGAATAAGAAACGGCAGGAAAAATTGCCGACATATATAAAACAAATTAACAGGCAGGATAAGGAGGTTCTGACATGGAAAAAATGTCATTGGAAAAAGAGTTGAGCGGTAATTCTTACCCGGGTAGAGGAATTGTGATTGGAAAATCAGCAGATGGAAAGTATGCGGTGACGGCATATTTCATTATGGGAAGAAGTGAGAACAGCCGCAACCGTGTTTTTGTGGAAGATGGGGAAGGAATCCGTACCCAGGCATTTGATCCGTCAAAATTGACTGACCCGAGTCTGATTATTTATGCGCCGGTTCGTGTGCTGGGCAATAAAACGATTGTGACAAACGGTGATCAGACCGATACGATTTATGAGTTGATGGACAAGCAGCAGACCTTTGAACAGGCGCTTCGTACCAGAGAATTCGAGCCAGATGCACCGAATTATACTCCGCGTATTTCGGGTATCATGCATGTAGAGGATGGCAAGTACAATTATGCTATGTCCATTTTAAAGAGCAACAACGGCAATCCGGATGCCTGCAACCGCTATACTTTTGCATATGAAAATCCGGTGGCAGGAGAGGGACATTTCATTCATACATACATGGGCGACGGCAACCCGCTTCCGAGTTTTGAGGGAGAACCGAAATTAGTCGGCATTTCTGGTGACATAGATGCATTTACGAATCTGGTATGGGAAAACTTAAATGCGGACAACAAGGTGTCACTGTTCGTGCGTTATATTGATATTGCAACCGGAACATATGAGACACGCATTGTAAATAAGAATAAATAAGCCGAAGCTGGGATTTTTGTGGCAACAGGCAGGAATGATAGAAAAGGTGAGGAATAATCATGAAAGAATTAGAGTTAAAATATGGCTGTAACCCGAATCAGAAACCGTCCAGAATCTACATGGAAAACGGTGAGCTTCCAATCAAAGTATTGTGCGGAAGACCGGGCTACATCAATTTTTTGGATGCGTTTAATGGTTGGCAGTTAGTCAGTGAATTAAAGAAAGCAACCGGGCTTCCGGCAGCAACCTCTTTTAAGCATGTATCTCCGGCAGGGGCGGCAGTAGGACTTCCGCTTTCTGATGTGGAAAAAAAGATTTACTGGGTAGACGATATGGATATTGAATTCACACCGTTAGCAAACGCTTATGCGAGAGCAAGAGGTGCGGATCGTATGTCTTCCTTTGGAGATTTTATTTCTCTGTCAGATGTCTGTGATGTGGCTACCGCAAAAATCATCAAAAGAGAAGTTTCTGACGGTGTGATTGCACCAGGCTATGAGCCAGAAGCATTGGAAATCTTAAAACAGAAGAAAAATGGAAACTACAATGTTATCGAAATTGATCAAAACTATGTGCCGGAGGCTATAGAGCGCAAGCAGGTATTTGGAATCACCTTTGAGCAGGGAAGAAATGAATTAAAGATTGATGAGCATTTCTTTGACAATGTCGTGACAGAGAATAAAGAGATTCCGGAATCCGCAAAGCGTGATTTGGCGATTTCCATGATTACCTTAAAATATACCCAGTCCAATTCCGTATGTTTCGTAAAAGACGGACAGGCAATCGGTATCGGCGCAGGGCAGCAGTCGAGAGTGCATTGTACTCGTCTGGCAGGAAGCAAAGCAGACAACTGGTGGTTGCGTCAGTGTCCGAAGGTATTGGAACTTCCATTCTTGGATTCCATTCGCCGTGCAGACCGTGATAATGCAATTGATCTTTACATCGGAGAGGATTACATGGATGTTCTTGCAGATGGTGCATGGGAAAATATCTTTAAAGTAAAGCCGGAGGTGTTTACCCGTGAGGAGAAACGCGCATGGTTGGATAAAAATACCAATGTGGCACTTGGTTCCGATGCGTTCTTCCCGTTTGGGGATAACATTGAGCGCGCGCATAAGAGCGGCGTAAAATATGTGGCACAGCCGGGCGGCTCCATCCGCGATGACAACGTGATCGCAACCTGCAATAAATATGACATGGCAATGGCATTTACCGGAATCCGACTGTTCCATCATTAATTATATATTTCGAAATGGTTTATGCAGCGTCACATGCTCCAGGGGTGTGATGCTGCATTCTTTTGCAAATTTTAGACAACCACTCAGTGTTGCATCATCCAAAAAGGCATCTGGTGTGTGCGCGTCTCTGCCGAAAACGAAGGTATTTCCCAGGGAAGATGCCAGGGAAAAGAAACGTTTTGAAGGATAGTGTCTGTGGTCCATAAAACCGCAAAAATTGATTTCTAATGGGATGTCCAGACGCTTTGCCTCCAGGCACAGGCGTGTCATATGCTTTTTATAGATTTCATCCTCTCCTGTAAAATGAATCAGATCCGGATGGGCGAGATAAGAAAAATTTCCAGTATTCAATGCTTTTATAACAATATCTACATATTCTTTTAGCTGTGCTTCATCAGCAGAGGGTGCGCCGTTGTATCTGCCCTCACGTTCACCATACAGAAAATGTTGCCCCAGGATTAGGTAATCAATGTTGTAGGGAAGAAGAGCTTTACACAAATCATCCCAATGGTTCTCAAAATATTCTGCCTCAAAACCCAGAAAAATCTGAATATCATTTTTGTATTCCTTTTCCAGAGCACGGATAGAGGTGACATAGTTTTCTACATCGTCTATATCCATCCGGACAGTCGAAGATTGACCGTGCAGGTACGGATAGGGAACGTGGTCGGAAAAACCAAGGATTTTAATGCCTGCTTTGATGGCAGTTTCTACATATTCCCGGTCAGCACCATAGGCGTGGTGACAGCGGGAAGTATGAGTGTGATAATTATATTGCATGGTAGCTTTCATAAGTAATGCTCCTATCTGTAGTTGATTATGATAAATGCCGGGGTATATTTTAGCATATCCGATACAAATTTAAAACAGGATTGGACTGTGCTTAAATTCATCGGGGAAGCTTTTTCCTGTCTTGGCAGTCTGCGCGAGACGATAAACGTCAGCTGCAAAAATATCCTGTTGTAAAAGGAAAAAGGCATCTTTAGATAAAGTTTTTTTTGCATCAGCCAGTTTGGTAACAAGTGGAACAGATGCGTTCTTTTTGATAGCCGAAAGCAGAGGGGTTGCACTTTGCCGGAAACCGAGTACCCGAAGGTAAGGAGCATAGGAATACTCTTTTGCAAAATCGGATTTTTCATCAGTGATATTTAATAAAATATGAAGCAGCGCCCGGCTGATTCTGGTATGTGTTAATTCCTTTGATTTTAACTGCAAAACAAAGTCGGACCAATTTTGAAAAGAGGACAGCTCTTTTTTTATCTTGTTGGACAAATCTTCGTTTACATCCAGATAAGAAGAAAATCCTTTTTCCTTTTCCAAAAGCAGTTTATAACTTAACATAGAAGAAAAATCGTTGAGAAAAAGGAAAATATTGTTTTCCAGAGCATCTTTAAGCAACGGTTGTGCGGCAAGAGGAATAGAGTCCCAGATGTCGCAGGAAGTCGCATGGCTCTGACCGGCAAATTCAGTGTCAGCAAAGCTGCGGCGTATGGCTGTGGCAGAGGAAAATGCACCGGAAAAAGATTCGTCATTGTAGCCGCTTCCCTTTCGCTTTACAATATATGGTTTTATAGAAGAAGGATTCTTAAGCAGGGAACGGGTGTATTCCAGACCCAAAATGTTGTTGGGAGAGGAGAGTAGTTCGGAAAAATTATCTGTGCCGAGATATTGCCGGATAGCAGCGTTCCTTGCTGCAGGAAAGCTTTTTCCCAGTTTCAATTCTTTCCGCAGCAGTTTTTTGTATTCATCTGGTTCCTGATTTAAAAGTCCGGCGAGCGAAAGAAAGGCTTCGGAATCTGCAGTTTCCGCGCCGAAACACAGGTTTGTGACGACGCCGGTTTTCTGAAGGAGAGAAACGCCTCCGGCGGCGAAAGCTTCTGCACTGGCGCAGGCAGACAGCACCGGAAGCTCCAGTACCAGATCGGCACCGCAGGCAAGAGCCATTGTTGCACGTTCCCATTTGTTTAAAATGCCCGGTATTCCACGCTGCATAAAGTCTCCGCTTAAGACAATGATGATAAAATCAGCATCCGTTTCTTTCTTAGCTGTTTCAAGCTGATAAAGATGTCCGTTGTGAAACGGATTATATTCTGCAATGATTCCGGTTACCCGCATAGAAATCAAAATCCTTTCTGTAATCTTTAGCCCTATCCTATCATAAAAAGAATTGTGATTCAAATAAAACAAATTTCCAAATTAGCCTTGTATACAATTTTAGATTGTTCTATAATAAACGTATATGCGGGTTTATGAGAATCCCAAAGTACGTTAAGCAGAAAAGGAGATATGGAATATGAACGTTTTAGTAATCAACTGTGGAAGTTCTTCCTTGAAATATCAGGTCATCAATTCAGATACAGAAGCAGTGCTGGCAAAAGGTCTTTGTGAGAGAATCGGTATTGATGGCAGACTGACCTATAAGCCGGCAGGTGGAGCAAAAGAGGAAAGAGAAGTAGATATGCCGACGCATAAGCAGGCAATACAGGTGGTATTGGATGCCCTGGTGAATCCGGAGACAGGTGCATTAAAGAGCCTTTCTGAGATTGGCGCAGTTGGACACAGAGTCGTACACGGTGGAGAGAAATTTGCGTCTTCCACACTTCTGACAGAAGAAGTATTAAAGGTAGTTGAGGAGTGCAATGATCTTGCACCGCTTCATAATCCAGCAAACTTGATTGGTATCCGTGCCTGCCAGGAGTTGATGCCAAATACACCGATGGTCGGCGTGTTTGATACAGCATTTCATCAGACGATGCCGGAAAAGGCATATATGTACGGTATCCCATATGAATACTATGATAAGTATAAGGTTCGTAAATATGGTTTTCACGGAACCAGCCACAGCTTTGTATCCAAGAAAGCAGCGGAACTGCTTGGAAAACCGTACGAATCTTTAAAGACTATCGTCTGCCATCTTGGAAATGGTGCCAGCGTGTGTGCAGTAGACGGCGGAAAATCGGTAGATACTTCTATGGGACTGACACCGCTTGAGGGGCTTATCATGGGAACCAGAAGTGGTGATGTGGACCCGTCCGTACTGGAATTTATTGCAAAGAAAGATAATCTCGACATCGCAGGCGTTATGAATGTCTTAAATAAAAAATCTGGTCTGCTTGGTCTTTCCGATGGACTGGGAAGCGATTTCCGTGACATCAGAGAGGCAGCAGGGAATGGCAATGAGAAGGCAAAGGTGGCAATGGATGCGTTTGCTTACCGTGTTGCAAAATATGTTGGTTCTTATGTAGCAGCAATGAATGGCGTAGATGTTATCGCATTTACCGCAGGAATTGGTGAGCATGCTTCAGCGCTTCGTTCTCAGATTTGTGCTTATTTCGGTTATCTCGGTGTTACGATTGACGAAGAAGAAAACAACAAAGAAGAAGAATATCTGACCATTTCCACACCGGATTCCAAGGTGAAGGTTATGGTAATTGCAACAAATGAAGAACTGGCAATCTGCCGTGAAACCGTTGCACTGGTAAAATAAAAAATTTGTTGACAAACCAGGATCAAGTATGTATAATTGTTTGAGTGTGATTAGGAGAGTATCATGAAAGTAGATATAACAGATATTGTTTCCAATGAGAACAAAAGTGTTACAAAAGAAGTGGAGATTGATTTTACCTCTTTTGATTCAAAATTAGGTAATTTCCCAATCAGCAAGAAAACGCCATTCACGTTGCAACTTACTAATGAAGAAAATAAGCATGTGCTTATTGAAGCAGAAGTAGATGTGACGATTGAAATACCATGTGACCGTTGCCTTACGCCGGTGGATACGGATTTCCATATAGAAGTGTCCAGAAAATTCCCAATCGGTGACAGTTCAGTGCCGGAGGAAGAAGGCGGGAACGATTATGTGGATGGATTTGATCTGGATGTAGATAAACTTATCTATGGTGAGATTATGGTTAACTGGCCGATGAAGGTTCTGTGCAAAGAGGATTGCAAAGGAATTTGTAGGAAATGCGGTGCGAATTTGAATCTGCAGACCTGTGATTGCCAGAAAACAGAGCTGGATCCAAGAATGGCCGCTATCCAGGATATCTTTAACAAATTTAAGGAGGTGTAACCAGATGTCAATTTGTCCAAAGAACAAATCTTCCAAAGGAAGACGAGATAAAAGAAGAGCAAACTGGAAAATGACTGCTCCAAATTTAGTAAAATGCAGCAAATGCGGCGCTTTAATGATGCCTCATAGAGTTTGCAAGAACTGTGGTTCTTATAACAAGAAAGAAATTAT
>CAMBKU010000107.1 GCA_945868305.1 uncultured Lachnospiraceae bacterium
CAATACCTCTACACTCCCGGACAAAGCCAATGCTGCTTCTGTGGTAATTTTACATTCTTTCCCAACCAACTCTGATATAATTTTTGACATACTTATGCCTCCCTCTCTTTTTTTCTCTAATTTTTTTACTTTTCGTTCCAGTTTATTTACCTTGCCAGGATATGCTGAATAACATAATACAATAGCAAGACTTATAAGACCAATCCATTCCATCTCTTTTCCTCCTGCCACCAATCTATAATCCCAGACTTTTTTTCACAAATCCCGCGAGAAATCCTGCAACAAATGCAATCACAAGCACTGTGCCACAAATCAGGGCAAAGTCTCTGCTTTTTTCAGAAAGTCTCATATTTTCTGCGGTATGAAAACAGCTTTCTACTCCATCTGGTTTTTCCTCACTGCATTCTCTCCTGTAAATGAGTATCTCTCCGTTGATAACCGCAGCAAGCTCTAAACCTGCTTTCTCTGCCTCTGCAATGCTCATCTCATGCCATTGTACGCTCTGTCCATACCAGTCTTTCTTTTCTCTTTTGTATTTCTTTCCCTGCTCCTTCAAGCGCTTTTTCAGGGCATATTTTGTATCAACATCATATTGATAAGACCTCTCACTTTCTTCAAACAGATAGCATCCCTTCTCATAATCTAAAAGCATCAGCCCCTGTTCATTTTTTTCCTTTAAATAGGACACTAACTGTCCTGCTGTGCGAAATGTTTTCTTCTCTCCATACTTCTTGCGACTTTCCCACTGTTCCCGGCTGAGACTAAGCTCCTCGTAAATCTGCTGACCGGTGCATATAAGCCAGAAAGAAATCGCAACGATAATAATAGCAGCAATGATGTAAACCCACATGAAAGGAATCAGACTGCCACTCTCCTGTCCCACAAATAAAAACAGTAAGACATAGACAACGGACAGACCAAGCAACATACCGAGCAAAAGCCCCGTCTCTTCAAACGCATATCTCTTTAGGAATTTTTCTGCACGTTCCCTTCTCAACGCCTCATCGTCATAAAACTCATCGCTTTCATCCCCCGCCTTATCTTTTACAAAATAGTAGTTCATGTCCTCATCGTGAGTCACCACTTCCCATCCGTACTGCTTTGCAATATCAATAGCGGTTTTTCTTGCTGTCAGTTCCTGCTTTCCAGGATAGCCTGATACAGTAAAACGGTCAATCTCATACACCTTTTTTGCCGGCTCAATTTCCCTAAAGTGGTAGCACATGCCAAATGTCATATCCGTCAAAAGCCACCCTTTCTCTGCCATCTCCTCCAGCCAGTCACGTTCTTTTAACAAACTGTTAAAAAACTTCCATTTCTTCATACTTTTACTGCCCTTTCCTAAACACATTTCTCTCTCAGTATCTTTTCTCCATTTTCACACTGCTCCTGTAACCTTTTCTGCTCAATTAACAAAAGCGACTTACCGTCCTCCGTTATCTGATAGGTTTTCCTGCCGTCTTCCTCGCTGACAACACGTATCATTTTATCGCCTGTCAGACGTCCTAACATGGTATACAGGGTTCCCGTCCCCATCTTGACACGTTCATTTGTCAGTTCTCTGACAAACTTCATGATGCCATAGCCATGATTCGGCTCTAACAAGGCAAGCAATGTGTAAAATATCGTCTCTGTCATAGGACAATATTTCTTTCTCAGCTTTTCTTCCATCGTTTTTCTCCACCTCGTTTTTCCGGCATAATTTATACACTTTTCTCACGTCTATCGATTACATACACGTCGTTTCTCGATATGTCGATACTCGACATATGTTGTGTAGACATAGTAACCCCTATTCTCTCCCCATGTCAAGACTCTTTTTCAAATTTCCAACCTAATTAAGTCTGTAGACACCTTTCTCACTTCATGATATGATATTTAAAACAATGCAAAAGAAACGAGGTATCAAATATGCGATGTCCAAAATGCGGAAGCGAAAATATATTTTGTCAGCCGTCGACCGAAACGATTACCACCGAAAAGACCAAAGGCTTCGGATGGTTCAAGGCGTGTCTCGGCTGGCTGATTGCTGGCCCTTGGGGAATCCTCTGCGGTCTCTGCGGCATGGGAAAGGGAAAGACCAAAACCACCACGAAATCCACGGTCATTCACATCTGTCAGAACTGCGGCAATCGTTTTTAAACCGTCTTAAAAATTTTCTGCAGTGGATTGGAGATAACAGCGGCTGCCACCAGATTCCGGAGCGCAGTTTTTTTATCGGTAGCTGGCAATTTCCGCTGTGCGCCAGATGCACCGGAGCTTTTCTCGGACAGACTGCTGCCCTTTTTCTCCTTCCCTTACGGCTTCTTATTTCCATTCCCTGTGCCATTATCTTTCTTGGCGTCATGGGAACAGACTGGCTGATTCAGGAAACAGGCATAAAAAAATCCACCAATCCAAGACGTTTGGTCACTGGATTCCTTGGTGGATTCGGACTTTATTCTCTCTATATCCACATGGGCAAAAAGCTGCTTATGTGGTTAAAAAAGCAATCGTCTCTTTAAGATATTTCCCTGCCTTGTCGAAAAGCTTCCATCATTTCGGCTGTCAGGGAGATGTCATTTTCCGTGGGTGGCATATTTTCGCGGGTAAACCAGGTCGCCTCTCCTAGCTCATCCTCCTCTAA
This sequence comes from uncultured Lachnospiraceae bacterium, assembly GCA_945868305.1. Lineage (GTDB taxonomy): Bacteria > Bacillota > Clostridia > Lachnospirales > Lachnospiraceae > Roseburia_D. The sequence goes on from CAMBKU010000107.1 coordinate 2,627, forward strand.
GGTAATATTATCCGCTCCGTCCAGCTCTGCAAAAAAACCCACCAGCAGCGTACCGGTAAATGCCCAGGGCTGATTCTTGTAATAGCGGATATTTTTCACCGAAAGCCCCACTTCTTCTTTTACCTCTCTCGCCACAGTCTGTTCCAACGTCTCACCGATTTCCGAAAACCCGGCAATCAAAGCATACTTCTTATAATCCCTGCCCACATATTTCGTAAACAATATGCGGTCTCTTTTCGCGTCAATAACGCCTACGATTACCGCAGGTGAAATGGTCGGATAGATGATTTCTCCACAGGACGGACAGCGAAGTGCCCGCTCCTTTTCATCCAGCTCTAATACCTTCCCGCATTTTCCACAGAACCGATGGCTTTCATACCACTGGTACAAATTAAATGCCGTAATTCCCGCAAAAGCCAGATGACGCGGTGCATAGGTCCGGAAAATATTTTTCGGAAAACGGCTGACACCCGGTATCTTTGAAACATCAACACCTCGCAGGTAATAAAAACTGGTCTCATCAATTTCAAAAAGATAACGGTATTCTGCCGTTTTCTCCGTCACCAGTTCTTTTAATTCCGTAAAACAAAACATCTCTTTTGTGTCTGTTTTTAACAGCACCTCATTTCCGTCAAACACCAAGACAATGTCATCGTCCTTCGGTGCATGCGGATGGTATTCATTATGATAAATATGAGGAAAAATATCCTGAATCATTATTTCTCACCTGATTTCTTTAATAATGTAAAAAAAGCCTGGAAAACTTCCACGCTTCTCATTTCTTTTTTATATTCGGGCATCCCGCTTTGAATCCCGACCATGAACGTTACCTCTACAGTTAACTCAGCCCAGGCAGCCTTACGGCACATAAGAGTTCTTACTTAGTGCTGCTTTGTTCCCAACCTGACACGGTTCGCAAGTTCCTATTGCGCAAGACCCAGGCTTCAACGCCACTTATAGAGGGCAGCTTCACAGCCAAAAACCCGCGGCGGAATATCACCCCAGCTATAGCGGATTGCTGGTACAGGGTACCGCTGCCACCCCGGCTGCCCGAAGTTCTTCTATTATAACGGTTTTAGAATGTAATGTCAATCGGTGAGCCGGAAATAATGTCAGCTTTCCATCTGTTCCCTGGTCCTAGTCAGCCTTTGATAAACTTCTTCCCAATCATATTCCAGTGCACACATCTCTATTGCCTCCTCCCTGTATTTCATCAGGAAATCATTTAAGATTCCCTCACTGATACACTCATCAACGCCACGCTCCACTGCTTCTTTGCTTCCATACAGATTCATGTAAACTGCATTATCCAATGTTACAATTTCGAGTTCATCCGGGTTCGTGTAAGCAGTATTATTTACCGCATTGTACAACTCTAACAGTTCTTTTTTCTCCCGCCCCCCTACTCTTTTGATTTGATTGAAAAAGCAAGAATTCTCTGAAATGTAATATAGAATATTTTAGATAGCCCAAAGGCCTATGAGGCAGACATCTTTCTGTCTGCAAATAAAGAAAATCCGCTTTTGTCCTATTTTATCATAGGCATAAAATGAATACAAATATAACTTATAAAAATCAAATTCTCATTTCAAAATATAAGTATTTGATGTAAAATGAACCACAGGAAATATAATCTTTCAAATCCCCCATTTCTCAAGGAGTTTATATTATGGATGATACCAGGAAAAAAATTATAGATTATGCGATTGAAACCATACGAAACAACGGCCTGAAAGCTCTTACATTACAAAATATCACAAAGGATTGTCACATAAGCCGTAGTACCTTCTATCGCTATTTTGCTTCCAAAGACGCACTGATTGAAGAAATTCGTGCCATAGATGGTGAATTAGATACACATTCCATAAAAGAAAAAATTCTGCTTGCCGCAAGCGAAGAATTTTCCAGGCATCCTTACAAAGATATCGATATTGAGACCATTGCAAAGGCCGTAAATATGCAGAGAAACTCTGTTTATCGTTATTTTCCAAGTAAGGAACAGCTTTTTGAAGAAAGTCTGAAAATGGAATTGGAAAACCGGAGAGCCTACTATCAAAAACAGGATATTTTTTCTATGGATTTTAAGTCTGCCCTGAATGTCTTCTTCGACTATCTTACGGATTTCCGAAAAAATGAATATAAGAGCTTAACTTTTTTTCAGGCCCTTGCCTGTGCGCAGCACAGTCCGACCGTACATAAAACACTGGAATCTTTATGGAAAGATACTGCAGATGCCCTTGCGAAAGTTCTGCAACACGGAAAAGAAACCGGCGTTTTACGTAAAGATTTCTCTACGGAAAAATATTCGCAGATACTTTTATCCTATATCGGCGGTTCTTCTATTTTTTCTTTTGAGAATTATGATCTTCTGAAAGAAACTTTTCTCGACCTGATTTTCCGCGATTTAAAAGCTCCGGATTCCGACAGCAATTAGCCGTCGGAATCATTTTACTCCATACTTCTTTAGGAATTTTTTTCCGAAAAACTGTAACAATCGGTCTGCAAGAAATCCAATAATTCCCAAAGTAAAGATTCCGATAAATATCCAATCTGTCTTATAATAAAGTCTTGATGTATAAATCAAATATCCGATACCCTCCGAGGCAGCCAGCATTTCCGCTGCCACGATGCAGACAATCGCCGCACTTAATCCCAGGCGTACCCCCGTAAAAATATTGGGAATCGCAGATGGAAGAATCACACTAAAAAAGATTTTTGCATTGGATGCTCCCAGGGATTGCGAAGCCTCAATCAACGAATTGTCTACCGTCCGTACACCGGCAATCGTATTTATCATCACCGGAAATATCACTGCATAAAAAATAAGCGCAACCTTAGATTTCTCCCCAACACCAAACCATAACAGGAAAAGCGTAATAAATCCAATTGCCGGCACAAATCGAAAAAAGTTCAAAAACGGCTCAAAAATAAAACTGATTTTCTTAAAATGTCCGATGCACAAGCCCATAGGAATTGCAAAAAGAATTCCCAAAATCCAGCCTTTTAACACACGGGACATACTAATCAGTATATCCACTGCCAATTCTCCGCTTGTCACCAGTTTTCCGGCACCGGCAAACGTAACGATGGGACCCGGCAGAAAATCATCGGTATAAAACAGCGCTCCGATTTGCCAGATAATCAATAATAATATCCAGGAAAAAATCACACTGATCAGTCCTGTTTTTTTCTTCATTTTAAGCTCACTCTCCTTAAATATAGAACATATCATTTTCCTGTAATCCTGCATTCTGCAGCAGATAAGTCTCATTTTCCCCGGATACATACATACGATATACCATAACTTCCACGCGCTCTCCCTTCCGGAAAGGCTCCTGTTCAAAAGACTGAATTGCTTTTAAATGAATATCATTGACTTTTACAGACAGTTCCATACAGTTACCGCGAAATGCCGTATTCTCGATTATGCCTTCCATATACAGACTCGGATGCTGTTTTACTGAGCCATATTTAATCACCCTTACAAATTCAGGGCGTACTACCGCACTATGTCTGTCCTGATAAATTTCAAATCCCCGAATTCTGTCATAATCCGTCACAACGGTAGAATCCCCGATAAACTGTGCCACAAAAGGCGTCTTAGGATTCTTGTAAATTTCAACCGGAGAACCCATCTGTTCTATACGCCCCTGATTCATGACAATAATTTCATCCGCTACCTCCACCGCTTCATCCTGATCATGTGTTACAAAAATGCTTGTAATACCAATCTTTTCTATCATTTCTTTCAGCCAGCTTCTTAATTCCTGTCTTACTTTCGCATCAATAGCTGCAAACGGTTCATCTAAAAGCAGTACCGAAGGATTTGGTGCCAGTGCGCGGGCAAAGGCAACCCTTTGTCTCTGCCCACCGGAAAGCTGCGCGGGGTAGCGCTTCTCCAAACCGGAAAGTCCGACCAATTCCAACAGTTCTGTTACTCGCTTCTTAATGTACTCTTTTTCTGCTTTTCGCACTTTTAGTCCATAAGCGATATTATCAAATACTGTCATATAGGGAAAAAGTGCATAATTTTGAAACACAAATCCGATTTCCCTGTCTTTTACCGGAACATCATTGACACAGACTCCATCGATATAAATATCTCCTTCATCCTGCCGTTCCAGTCCTGCAAGCATACGAAGAATGGTGGTTTTCCC
>CAMBKU010000108.1 GCA_945868305.1 uncultured Lachnospiraceae bacterium
GTGTCCCCGACCTGCCATTCATATTTTGATACCTCCTTGTTGATGGAAAGCTTCGGACTGTTGATACATACTTTTGCACTGTCCTTAACGGGTGTTTTTACGTTATCTGCCTGTGCGGTCGCTGTATTGGTTATTTTCTGTCCATTTACAGAATCTTTTGCCTTGCACTTTACCTTTATCGTTACCGGGGCGTCAGCACCAAGCCCATCTACCGTTACCACAAACCCGGTTCCCTGCCTCGTCGTTGAGACTGCGGTCTGGTGTGTACCGGACGCATCTGTCCAGCTCTGTGGATGATCTACGGTAATTGCCCCTGCATCATCCGATACCGCAAGTCCTTCCGGCAGCGATGTATCACTGATTCTCACATTTTTTGCCACACAGCCGTTTACCGTCTGTTTTACCTTTATCGTATAATCTACAGTGTCCCCGACCTGCCATTCATATTTTGATACCTCCTTATCAATGGAAAGTTCCGGGTTTTTGAAATAAACATCTGCGCTATCCTTAACGGATGTCTCTACGTTATCCGCCTGCGCGGTCGCTGTATTGGTTATCTTTTTTCCACTTACAGACTCCTTTGCTTTGCATTTCACATGTACTGTCACAGGCTCGTTATAGCCCATTCGGTTGAGCGTCACCACGAATCCCGTTCCCTGTCTCGTCGTTGACATCTCTGTCTGATGCTGCGTACCTGACGCATCCGTCCAGGTCTTCGGGTAATCAACAGTAATCGCGTCCGCATCCTCTGATACCGCAAGTCCTTCCGGCAGAGACGTGTCACTAATCCTTACATTATTTGCGATTGCTCCATCCACGGTCTGTTTTACTGTTATGGTGTAGTCTACGGTGTCTCCGACCTGCCACTCATACTTAGCTGCTGCTTTATCAATGGACAATGCTGGTTTAACCGGAGTAACACTCACCGGAGATGCATCCATCTGGGTTCCGTTTATCGTTGTATAGCCGTTATTTAAAAAATTGCTGGTACCCGCCGCAAATTCATTGACTTTTGCTGATACATGAAGGATATAGTCCTCTCCACGATACAACATCTCGTTTTTCAGGTAGTCCTCCGTAAATGCTGCGTTTACACGCCCATTAGCCACCGTAATATTCACCTGCCCGGCACCCAGCCTGTTCCCGTAACCATCTGTAACATATGCATCCACATAGGTCAGTTCCCTAGGCAGACAGTCCGTAAATGAAAAGGATTTGTAACTCGCAACTCCCGTCACGCTTAAATACTGCACCTTCTGGATAATGTCAAACTGCAGGACATCTCCCACTTTGACGTTATCATAGTGGTCGACATGGTTCCCGTAAATATCATATCCGATCTTTTCCGGTCCCGATGGAACGGTCGCTCCAAGCGGCGAAACCGTAAACGCATGCCAGTAATCACAGTTCTTTGAACTCATAAAAAATTTAGGATCATCCGTACAGAGCTGGAAGCACACCGAATTTTTCGTATAGTCATCCGCTTTCGGGTCATCCGTAAAGTTGTTGCTGTTCCCTTCCCAGAACCCGTATCCCTGATTAATCAACTGATGATCGCTGCGGAGATATACATTCAGGTTACCCGCATCTTGATCCTCTGTATTATAACGAATTGCCTCTCCTTTATTCAGTGAGTTTGCCGTCATGTAGCTGCCCTTGCAGGAGATGCTCTCACCATTATCCGTATAATAAAAATGATACTGCTCCCCCATCGCATAAATATCATGCTGCGAGAAGCCGTTCCAGAAGCAGGTGGATATCACCACGGCACTTTTTTCCGTATCTACGCAGTCTTTCAGGTTCGGGTTTCCAAGAAGGTCACATACCGGAGCCGTGTCTTTCTTCCCGTAAAAATTTCGGAAAGTCACCTGCACCGAAACGCTCCGTCCATTCATTGTCCCTATGTTATCATAAGTAGCTCTAATCCAGGACGTGGTGTCCGGGTAGGCAAGAATACCGGGCGCTTCCATGTAGATAAATGCCCCTTTGTCTGCTTTCTGGTACAGCCCGTTCGATTCCAGTGAAGCAAGATTTACGTTCTCGCTGTTTATCCGGCTCCACTGGTTTGTGACGTTCCAGAGTCCGTTGGCGGAGTTCATATCCAGGTAATTTACGTTTTCCGCCGCCTGCACCTGCTCTTTTCCCAGTCCCACACCGCCAAGCAGTGCCAGCACTGCAAGGAGAACTGTAATCACTCTTTTTCCTTTCTTTCTTTTTCTCATTTTTTCTCTCCTTATCGCGTACCGAATTTCGGCACACAGTTATTTTTTCACTTTTTCTTCCCGCTTTCCCGGCGGTCCTCTCTCCTTCATCCCTGCTTCCTCCTGATTTTGGGTACAAAAAAAGCGCAGCCATTTCTGGTTACGCTTTTTTTACTGTTTCTTTTATATTCTTTTTACTCTGTTAGCGGTAACTTTTTACCACCATTCGAATGAGCCAACTTCCTCCATATGACGTTGCACTTCTGGATCAATCGGATTGCCACATCCATCTACCAGTCCAGCCGCGCTGATCCTGCATACATTCTTAAATCCGTAGCAGTCCTCATCTATCATGTTTCCGTCCCTGTCATATACCCGGAACAGAGTCCAGTAATAACCATATTCCGGCTGCCAGACTGTCCAGAACGCATTTCCATCCACCCTGCACTGTCCGGTCGTGTAAATCCATGCATCCTTTCCCTGCGCCAGCAGCGTGCAGTCGAGTATCAGCATTTCATAGGAATATTCATTGTTCGGATTGTCGTATGACTCTACTCCGATCAGGAAACCTCCTCCTTCACCGCTATACGGCATCTGGCACTTTCCTTTGATATTCGGATGATGGTTCACACCGATACAATCAGATTTTGCTCCTCCCTCATTTCCTACCGGGCGAACCTCACACTGCAACAGGTAATCTCCATACTTGCCCGGATTAAAATGATACCATTCATTGTTCAGCGTCCAATCGCTTAATGTAGACCATGTCTCCGCTTTGATATCATAGGCGAGCCACCGATACTCCAGCGAGCCGCTTCCTGTCACATCTGTCACCATCCCAGCTGTAACGCCTGTCCCATCCTGGGATGCCACATAGATTCCTGCACTGTCAATCACTGCACCGGATGCTCCGACCAGTTCTTCCTCGTCCTCTGATTCTGCGGTGGTTTCCGACTCCTGCAGTATCACGGCATCTGCTTCGTCTGCCATGTCTGCTTCCGGTATTTCCTGCACTTCCGGTGACTCTATCACGTCTGAAGCCGTCGGCTCCTGTGTTTCGGTTGTTTCCGCCGGAGCTGTCTCAGTCTCAGCTTCTACATATGTATTTTCCAGCTCGGCTGCTTCAGGTGTCTGTACTTCGTTTGTTTCTGCGGCTTCCTGCTCTGCTGTGACTTCCGTCTCACCCTCTACCGGAAGTTCCTCTGCATACGTAAGGGTGCTTCCACCCAGCACCGCCACGGTAAGTACCGCTGTTGTTAAGATTGTTCTTAAAGATTTTCTTTTCATAAGTCTTCCCTCTTTCTCATATGAATTATGAATAAAGTTTTTAGTTATCTATCTAAGTATATTATAACACATAGTCGCCTATGCGTCAATTCTTTCTTCGCTCGATATCTTCCCGAATCAATGCTTTGATATATGCCTGCCTGTTCCCTTCCCCGACTTCTTCCAGCCTGTCCAAAATATCCTTGTCTGTACTCTTGGTAAACCTGAGTCCCAGTCGCACCGTATTTTTTGTATTACTCCGCTCCTGACGGATGCTCTGTGCTTTCGCCATGCCCTTTCCCCCTCTCGCCTTTTTATCTGATTCTACTATAACACACTTTTAAAGTTCCATCTACACCCATTTACACCCATTTACCCCCACGGGTTTTTGTGCTTCCTGAATATAATGCTTGAAATTGGCAGGTGCTTGCGCTATAATAAAAACATAAAAGAAAGCACCCACTCCAAAGGTGGATGCTCCCAAGCGAGGTTATTTAGCTCTCATTGAGAGCCGCCTCTCCTGTTTGCCGACAGGGGAGGCATTATTTTTTTCGCTTATTTCTCTTATCGAGAAAGGTAAGCAACGCTACAACGAACATTCCAGCAGCGACCATTAAGGACGCTACTGCTAAAATTATTGAAATAATTTCATATGCTGTCATTGGCGCCACCTCCCTTCCTATGTATTCCGGAATCCGGTTCTTACTGGCTTGGGAGGCTACCACCCTGTCATGGGTACTTTCTGTCTAAAATTTTATCATGTATATCCACAGCTTTCAACAGTGCTAATAAAAAAATCCGGTACATTTTTATATGAAAAAGGAACCCGCCCGGCAGCTCCCGATCGCCTTCCGTATTCCTTTTTATCTGATTCTACTATAACACACTTTTAAAGTTCCATCTACACCCATTTACCCCCATTTACCCCCACGGGTTTTCGTGCCATCCCGGATATAATGCTTGAAAAAAAAATTTGATATGCTATATTGATATTACAAGAGGAAAACCGAAAGCGGCTTACCCGAAATGTTATAGCTTAATTATTCACTAAGCCGTCACATTTTCCGAGGATGTGGCGGCTATTTTATTTTGTAACATAAAATCTGATATATCAGATTAACAAATGCAACAATGAATATACAAAATTGGATTAAATCCGCATATGTAACCATTGGCAACCCTCCTTTCTTTCGTCTGGAGGGTTTTCTCTCTATAAAAAGCAAACTGCTTCGCCATGATTTTCCCAACGTAATATTACCACATCGCCATCTCAAAACATAAGAAAAAGAGACAGCTTTTGCCATCTCTTTTTACTATTAATTCTCCAGCTATTCCTCTTTCTTTTCATCAATTTCTTTCTTAATCTGTTCTTTCTTCCTGTCATGATAATAAAGTATCTCTATACACAAAACAAAGAAAATAATGACTAAAATAATTATCAGAATAACATTTGCGCTTTCTGATTCCTCAACAACATTTCTTTTTAATATACATGTTTTTATGACTTCCACGCCATAGCAAATGATAGAAAGTATCCAATCTTTTGCTGTAAGACCTGCTGCTAAAGCAATTAGAACTATTCCCCACCTATAATTGATTTTTCCTTCATCACTATGTAATTCCAAATTTTTTATTTTTGCCAAAAAATCATTCATTCCTCTGTTCTTCCTCATCCATACTAATAAACTTTTTCCATTTTTTTAGAGATGCAATCGATGTATGTAATAATCCCGAGAAAATAACAGAAAGCATTAATATAATGTAATAATCTATCAGTTTATAGTCGCCTAATATTTGTGTAATAAAAAGAACAACATTACATGTCAATGCACATGCATACAGAACAACATGAAATATGACTCCACTAGGCATACAATTTTTAAGTTTTAATTTCTGTTCCATACATTTACTTTCTAATTCTGAAATTCTTTTTTTAGATAAGTTTCCTACATCTTTTAATGCCTTCTCCTCTGCCCTTTTTTTTAACTTCGAAATGGCATCCATGTATATTTCAAAATCACTGTGATTTTCTTCAAACAATTCTTCACAATTTATTATTTTTCTTTCGTTTTCTAAACTTGCCATATTAATCACATCCATCTAAAATTCTATTATTTTATGAACTGCCGCTATTGACGCAGCATAAGATGTCTGTATCTCCCATTCCTCGTCCAACACATCAGTTACGTTGATTATTATCTTTTTCTCGCCAATCCTCTGCATATGGACCATCAAAATTCTTTTGTTTTCTTCATAGATAAACCTTACTTCCAAACCAGGCACTGGAAGCTCCCCTGGAACATTTATATATTTTCCCATAAAATCAAGTGCATCTTCTTCCTCAAGGTCAATCTTTACATCTACACAAAAAAACGCACGAAATTCCTTCTTTTCTTGAGAAAAAACTTTTGCATATTGTTCAAACACCTGAAATAATTTATCTATATCTTCCGCTTCAATACTTATCATCTGTCTATTTTCGTCAGAAAATACTTTTACATCGAGTAGGCTATTTGAACTTGTTTCTTTGACCAATAAAGCTTCTTTCTTCGTTAATTTTCCATCATATGCTATATTCATCACTTTCTTTGGTGTTTCAATCTTCATTTTTATCCCTCTCTTGAATACATAAAAATTTGTAAGAACTACAAATTTTTCCTGATTTATGTAAAGATTTTCCTTATACAATAAGTATAGCACTTTACAAACAAAAGTAAATAAAAATTGATAAATAAATAACAAAGTGACATATTTTTATGATTCATTCTTCTTACCTGATATAGCTAAATAACTGAACATTATCTCTGCTTTTTGCTCAGATATTTTTTAGCCACCTCTTGACAACGCTTCTTCATTTCTTTAGAAACCGTTAATTTTTCCAATTTTTCAATAACATTTCTATCCTTTACCTCATAAATATAGTTTGCTTCTGTTTCAGACATAATACCATCCCTTCCCTTCATTACTTCATAATGTTTTTTATAGATTAACATAAGATTATTCCTTATACAATAAATTCAACTGAACTTGATTCTCTTATCTTGTTCCACTATTTCTTTAGACATTCTCAATCCATTTGATAATGTTTTCCCTGATTTCATTTTCTTTTTCTCTGTTTGAGCTGGTATTGAACAATTTTTTTGTTTATAAGCAGCGGATAGCTCTGACTATTGACCTCCTTTCGCAGAAAGGATATTAGATTTAATATATGTCAAAAAGAATGCATATAGTAATAGAAGAAATATAAAAGGACGATTTTCACCTTTTCAGCCCTTGTTTTTTCTG
>CAMBKU010000109.1 GCA_945868305.1 uncultured Lachnospiraceae bacterium
TCCAGATGTCTGTTTTCAATTGTCTTATCAATGTTCGCTTTTACCTTATTCTCATAACCCGAATAAGTATGCGCTACATACCAGTGTGCCTCTGCCATAAATAACCTCTGCCTCCATTATAAATTCACCAGGATATCAACGCCATGCTGAATAAAGAAATCCAGCACTGCAATGATCAAACCTACAACTACTGACACAATAACGACTGCCGTCGTCTGTTTGGCAAGTGATTCTTTCGTAGGCCAAATAATTTTTCCAAATTCAGCCTTGAGGCCGGCAAACCAGTTTTCCTTTGGAGCTTTGCTTGTTTTCTCGGTTTCTCCCATAATCTCACTTCCTTACTGCTCAATCTGAATTATTTGGTTTCCTTGTGTAAAGTATGAGTTCTGCAGAATCTGCAATACTTCTTGGTCTCCATTCTGTCCGGATGAGCTTTTTTGTCCTTGGTCATGTTATAGTTACGCTGCTTACACTCTGTGCATGCTAATGTAATCTTTGTTCGCACAACTTCCACCTCCGTTTAAATTCTTTTGCTTGCGGCCTAATTTTAAGCATAAAAAAAAGACCTGTTACAATCGCTAGTCTAATATATCACAATCTTATGAGCGCGTCAATACTTTTCTGACGCGAATTTTATTAGCTTATGATAACACTATATATAGTAGAAATCAAGTATATTTTTTTGAAAAAGCTTTTTCATTTTTGCCCTAAATTTTTTTTTCTTTTTGCCGAAATACAAAGAAAGGTGTTTGTCTCATACGGAAACTATTTTATATAGGAAACAATGTATTCCGTGACAAATACCGTTTTTCGTATTATAATAAAATTATTAGCAAATGGATTTCGATTATATCCCGGTGCTTGATAGCATTCATTTCAAGGAAGAAAGGAGGGGATAGCATGGCAATGATTGACTCTGCCTATTCATACTATCTGAATACCTATGGCAGTTCATCTGTATCCCGCTATGACACGCACAAGAAAAGCGAGTTGCGGAATACCTACAACCGTATTGTAAAATTAAATAAAGAATCCCCTCTTTACAAGATTTCTTCTTCGGGGGACGCAAAGAGATTCGCCATTGACATCAAGGAGAATGCCCGAAGCATTCAAAACATTGTTTCTTCCCTGTCCGAGGGTGAAGATGGTTTAGAGAGCAACTTCCAGAAAAAAATTGCAGTTTCAAGTGATGAGTCACTGGTCAGTGCAGAATACATCGGAGATGGAAGCGAATCCGAAAACACGGACAGCTTTTCCATCGAAGTGAAGCACCTCGCCACACCACAGGTTAATTACGGAAATTATCTGGAGAATAATACCCTAGATGTCAAACCCGGCAGTTATTCCTTTGACTTAAATACGGTTTCTAATTCTTATGAATTTCAATTTAATGTAAATAACGACGATACCAACCGCAGCGTATTGAGTAAGCTGGCAAAACTCATAAACGGTGCGGGTATTGGTCTGAATGCAAAAATTGTTATGGACGACCGCGACATGAGTGCTCTAAAAATCGAGTCACTCCAAACCGGACTGGAAGAAGGAAACGATGCTCTGTTTTCTATTTATCCCGGAACCGAAAATTCCTCTATTCAGGCTATGGATACACTCGGTATTGACAATACGGTGTCAAAGGCATCCAATTCCGCTTTTCTTTTGAACGGAACGGAACACAGCTCCCTGTCCAATACCTTTTCCATCAACAATGCCTTTGAAGTGACACTGCGTGGTGCCTGCGACCAGGGGAACGCGGTAATTATCGGCTTTAAAACCAACGCCGACGCAATCGCGGATAATGTAGAAAAACTGGTGGATTCCTACAATAATATCATCCAGACCGCCCATAATTATTCCGCGACACAAACGGAAAGTCACAAGCTATACCATGACATCTCCAACGTCGCCTATCACTTTTATAATGAATTTGCATCCATGGGGCTTGGAATCACAGATGATGGTTATATCCGTGTGGATCGGGATACCCTTACAGATTCTGTTACGGACGAGGATTCTTCCACGCTTTTTTATACCCTCAACAGTTTCAAAGATTCCTTAAAGGAAAAGGCAAATCAAGCCTCTTTAAACCCAATGGCTTATGTAAACAAAATTGTAATTGCCTACAAAAATCCGGGGCATAACTTTACCGCCCCTTATGTCACAAGCATTTATTCCGGCATGATGTTGGATCAGTATTGTTAAATACAATATCCAACATCTGCTGCAAACGCATTTGGTAGGAATGGAGTTTTTTCACTTTTTCATAACCGTTTCTTGCGATTTCCTGCCGTTCTTTTTCATGTTCTAAATAATACAACGTTTTTTGTACCAAATCTTCTTCACCGTCAAAGCAGACAAAATCTTTATCTTCCTCAAAAAGTTCAGGCAGTTCCGCCTGGAAGTTAGTCATCAAAAAACCTCCTGCCCCCATAATATCCCACATACGTAACGGAAGCCCTGTTTTTATATTAGGAATCGTAAAATTCAAGTTAATCCTGCTCATACGAAATACCTTCGGCATCTGTGTCCAGTAATCTACCGAGCCCCGGTAATCTACCCGAAGCAGTTCTTTGGTATTGCTGTTGGTATAAATTGTCACCGGAACCCGTTTAGAAAGGGCAATCAATCCATTCTTCCTCTGCATGGCAGCAATCTTTAATCCCAGAACTGTCGTGGAAAAAATAAGCCCCAGATCAGAAAAGGAATTCTCTGATTTTTCCAGCTTAAAATACTGCTGTAACTGTTCCAAAATATCCGGTGTCAGCATTTCTTCAATGATATTCCCTCCGCTCACACTCATCTGTGCCTGCATTACTGCTTCCAGATATCCTTTTAAATAGTCCGGCAGAACAACTTTTAGCTTATCATAGGTATTACGCTCATACAGACTTCCCACAAATGCCACTTCATTCTGATACAGCTTCAAATCATCCGCATGGTCAATCAGCGCATCCAACCGATCCGTATCCACTGCAAGCGGAAGATAGTACATATGCTGCACACCCATCCCCTGAAATTCCAGACAATTACTCTTATCAAAGTTAAAAATATAATTACATTCGTTAAAGACCGACTTATGATACATACTAATCAATGGATTGTCACAAGACCAGGAAAGATATTTCACCCGGCACCGTTGGCACACCTCGGAAACCACTGCAAAATAATTCACCGAAAACACAAAATCATAGCTCTTTTTTTGCAGGATTCCCGTAAGCCTCCGTTCAAAAGCCTCATCCTCATCGTAACTTTCCAGCTTCTGTTCGATAACATCTACCAAATGCCCCATAGCAAGAAAGGTTTCTTCTATATCACGATAATTGTATGATTTCCATTTATAGATCAAAATCTGCACCCGGCATCTCTCCTAATTTTCAGTTCAAATTTTCCAACATAACAAGAACTTCTTCCATACGCTTTTTCCACGTATGCCCCCCTTGTGCCATCTCATATCCACAATCTGCAATTTCCTGCATATCATCCGGATGTTCCAAAAGATTCCATACTATCTCTGGCAGTCGTCCGATTTCTTCCAAGCAGAAACGTACCGGTGCTTTTTTCCGTTCAAACTGTTGCTTCAAATAACCAGAATCATCTGTTACTACACAGGCTTTTGCCAACATCCCATTAAAAATACGGTCATGCGCTCCTTCCTTATACCAGGTCATTGTATTCAAAACAATCTTCGACTCACACATTAATGGTAGAATTTCCGGCGCCAGCACCTTTCCACCATAATGTAAATGAGGATTATCACTCCACTCACACTCATTCCATCCAGTCCCATAGGCGGTCACATCGATGCCACTCTCCACCAGAAGCCGGACTGCCTGCTCCCGAAAGAAAGATGTAGCATAAGAGTCCAAAAATCGCATTTTTATAATTCCTTCAAACAGTTCCTGTTCGTCCAACACGATACCTCGCTCAGCTAAATACTGACAAATAGCATCTTCTGTGGTAACAGACGGATTCTTAATGAGATCCTCCAACACCTGCCTCGACATATCAATGGCATCAAACTGTGTCACAGAAGACAGATCCGGCACTAGCATTCCCGCTGTAAAAAACGGCAGCGAACCAGCGTAAAGCACATCTATTTTTCGTTCTCTTAAGGGTTTTCTCTCTCCCGGATACTCTACTCCCGCATGAGGCAAAAAGCCCACCCATTTTATTTCCGGATGAAATCGTTTTAGAAATTTCACATGATTTTGATCCGTGCAAAGCACAAGCGCTGTCTTTGGCATATGGCGAAGCGGCTTGGAATAATGAAAAGGATGATCCATCAAAATATTGACGTAGGGGATATCAAACTGTTCCCAAATATTTTGTCCTTCCACCAATTCCAGATTATACCCCAGGTTATTAAAGGTAACAGCCGCCGTAATAGGTGTCATGGCAAAGACCGCAAATGTTTTTAAACTTTCTTCCATATGATTGGCATCCAGAACAAGACATTCAAAACCGCTTTGCTCCAGAACTTTTTTTATCTCACAAGTAAACAAATCAATGGTATCGTAGACACCTTCAATTAAAACAAATTTTTTCTTCATGGCTATCATAATGTTTCCTGAAGAAGACCGGAAATCCTCTCCTTTGCCCTCTCATAATCACCGCATTTTTTATAGTAGGAAATCGCTTCCTCCCTTTTGCCCAGACATTCATAAATCACACCTGTATTGTACCATGCAAGGTAAGAATTTGTACCCACCGTTTTTGCTTCCTTCTTTTCTGCCGCACGCGAAAATTCCCGGACCGCATCCTCAAATCTGGCATTCCTCATGTAAATGAGTCCCATCAGGAAAAGAAAATCTGCACTATAAGAAAACGCATCGTAAATTCCCTCAAACCCAAGTGCCTGCTCTGCTTTTCCACTGTTTAAAAGCGCATAGCCATAGCTTTCCACCATATCGCTCACATATTCCGACCGCGGGTCCAAATCAAAGCCCAACCCCTTATCAAAATAACAACATGCCATTTCATAATCTCCCATTAGAAAATAACTCTTTCCAAGTTGGTAGTACACATACGGAAGCTGTTTTTGTCGCTCATCTTCTGTGACGTTCTCTGACTTTTTTTCCTGTAGCAACGTATCTAATTCTTTTTTCAAAAGCGTGATATTTCGCTTCGCTTTTTCCTTTTTCTGCTGTGGTGTCAAATCATATCCACTGTGGGCGATCACAATTTTGCTCTGATAAGTTTCATAATCCTTTCCATCCAATGCCTTTACCTGCTCATGGATGCATCCTTCATAGTGAAACTTCTTTTTAGAAAAAATACGGTTAATCCACTCCTGGCTCTCTCGCTTCTCACCATTTTCCCCAAAAAAATTTCGCCTGAAAATACGCCCTACTTTATCTGTATTTTCCCTTACTTGAGCCAAAAAACGCTGCAATTCCTTCTCCGACATCGCCTCAATATACTCATCGCTATCCAACACTAAAACCATATCATTTGTCGCTTTTTCCACTGCATAATTCTTGGCTGCTGAAAAATCATCACACCAGGGGAACTCATAGACATGCCTTGTATATGTTTTTGCCACCTTCACAGTATGGTCAGTCGATCCGGTGTCTATTACAATAATCTCGAATGGAAAGACAGCCAGCGCCGAAAGACATTTTTCCAAGTTTTTTTCTTCATTTTTTACGATAATACAAACGGAAAGACCTGTCACCAACATATTTTCCCCCCTTAGTTTTCTAAACTCTCTTTTCAACCTGGCTGTTGATAACACAATAGAATCTGGCGAAAACGCCAAGAAATGGCAGATGTGTCTTTCGCCAAATTCCTCTCGAAATTTTTTCAAAAACAGAACTATTTTTGTGAATTGTTCAACTTTTTTCGTTCTTAATTATAGCAGGTAAATTTTAAAGACACCATGTCGTTTCGCGAAAGTTTGAATTTTTTTACTTTTTTTGAAATAGATACAATTGTTAAATTTTTTCCAATACCCGCTGCAATGTCTCTGAAACAAAAGCAATATCTTCCCCCGTCAAGTTCGTGCTACAAGGTATATTTATCACACGCTCACTGTAATATTTTGCTCTTTCTATCTTATAAGCTGTGCACTCCGCATAAGGCTTCTGTTCATGAATCAGTCCCCAAATGGCTCTTGTCTGCACGCCTTCTTTTTCTAATTGCGTGATAATGGTACGAAGCTCTGCTTTTACAACATCTCTGTTTAATACAAAAGAATAAAACCACTGATTTGCTTTTATTCCTTCACGGAAAGGCAGAAGATAACCTGTTTCTAAATTCTGTAGTAATTCCTGATATCTGGCGAAATTTGCATGCTTTCTTTCGATAAACTCCGGCAATTCTTCCATCTGGGCAACTCCAAGTGCTGCCTGAACATTCGTCATGCGATAATTAAATCCAACCTCGTTATGAATATAGTAATGTACATCATCCTTCGCCTGGGTAGAAATGTATTTTGCATGCTTCGCCTGATTCTCGTCCCTCGCCGTTAATGCTCCGCCGCCCCCAGTGGTAATGATTTTATTCCCATTAAACGAATATGCTCCGAAATCACCGATAGTTCCTGCATATTTACCAGCATATTTCCCTGATGTAAATTTAGAACCCAGTGCTTCTGTGGCATCCTCAAT
>CAMBKU010000110.1 GCA_945868305.1 uncultured Lachnospiraceae bacterium
AATAGAAACAAGCTAGAGGTTTTTGTATGAAAGACGAGAAAGAGACCAGAAAAAAATTATTGGACAGCGCCAAAAAAGAGTTTTCCGAGAAGGGTTATGAGAAGGCATCTCTGCGGGATATCTGTAAAAACGCAGGTGTGACAACAGGAGCATTATATTTCTTTTTTAAAGATAAGGACGATCTGTTTGTGTCGTTGGTGAAGCAACCCTTTTTACAGGTGCAGGAAATTATGTTGGCGCATTATCAGGAAGAAAAAGAAATTGTATGGCAGGGAAATCTGTTGAGACACGAAAAATCAGATGATTATGAAGCGGCGCATCAGATTATGCAGGTGTTGTACCAATTCCGCGATGAGTTTTTGCTGTTGCTGACCAAATCGCAGGGAACTTCTGTAGAACATCTGGTGGACGATGTTGTTTCTGTCAGTGAAAAGCATTACAGACTTATGGCAGATGCCATGGAACAAAAGTTTCATACAAAATCGGTAGATGATACGATGATTCATTACCTGGCGCATATGCAGATGGATATGTTTGTTTATATGATTACGCATATTGAGACGGAGGAACAGGCAGAACGTTTTATGGAACAGGCCATTCAATATATGTTGAACGGCTGGTATGGTATGTTTGGAATTGAATTCCCACTTTCGGCACAATAAGAGGTGGGAAAAGTCAGGTAAAGTAGGAAAGGAGCGGCGTATGGCGTCAGCTCCTATCAAAAGGCAAATAACATAACGATGTTATGTAAATGAAAATGTTTATCAATAAATTTTCGAGAGGAGAAATGAAAAATGTACTTAGAAGTAAAAAATTTAAAGAAAAGTTATGGAAACGGAGAAGGATTTGTGCAGGTGTTAAAAGGAATCAGCACAGGTGTGGAAAAGGGAAAGATGTGTGTTATTCAGGGCACCAGTGGTTCTGGAAAATCTACATTTTTAAACTGTATTGGTGGGTTGGATACCATTGATTCCGGTTCCGTTACGGTAGATGGAAAGGAAATTGTAGGCTTAAGTCAAGACGCGTTGTCCGATTATCGCAGGGATAATCTTGGTTTTATTTTTCAGTTTTACAATCTGGTGCCGAATCTGACGGTGAAAGAAAACATTGAAGTGTGCAAATATCTGACGGATCATCCGATGGATATGGAAGAATTGCTGGAAACATTAGGGTTAACAGAACATCAAAACAAATTCCCATCTCAGCTTTCCGGCGGACAGCAGCAGCGCTGTGCCATTGCAAGGGCGCTTATAAAAAATCCAAAGCTTCTTTTGTGTGATGAGCCAACGGGAGCTTTAGATTCTAAGACATCCCGTGATATTTTGGGCCTTTTGGAGCAGGTAAATGAAAAGTATGGTACGACGATGCTTATTGTCACACATAACAATTCCATTAAGAATATGGTACATAAAGTAATTCGGATTAAGGATGGACAGATTAGCCGGGAGTATGAAAACGAGGTGAGAGTTCCGGCAGCAGAATTGGAGGATTTATAAGATGCAGAAAATATTGAGAAAAAGAATCGGCAGGGATTTTAAGGAAAATCTGTTTCGCTATCTGGCACTGGGACTTCTTATTATTTTATGTATGTATATGGTTGTGAGCCTGATCGGTGCGGCAGATACGATTATTTCAGGAACGGGAGAAGAAGCACAGAAAAATAAAATGGAGGACGGAGAGTTTACCACATTTGTGCCGCTTGATAAACAGGAGGAAGAAAGCCTGACAGATAAAGGAATTACTCTGGAAAAAATGTTTTATCTGGATTATGAGCTTGACGATGACAGTGTCATTAGAGTGTTCCAAAACAGAAACAACATCAATATGATTGCACTGGATGAAGGAAGATTGGCAGAGAAAGAGGATGAAGCGGTTTTAGAAAAGCGATATGCCGGGGAACACGACCTTGTGGTTGGAGATAAAATAAAGATTAATGGCATGGAATTTTCTATCACGGGAATCGGAAGTGTGCCGGATTACGAAGCACCATTTAAAGAAATGTCAGACAGCACCGTGGACAGTATGCAGTTTGGACTGGCATTTGTCACGGCAGATGCATATGATATCTGTAAGGATGCCGGGGGCAGTAAACAGTCAGAGGAATATGTGTATGCATATCGTTTGAATGGAAAAATGACAGACGAGAAATTGAAAAACGAGATAAAAAAACTTGAGTTCAAACCGGAGGAAGTAAGTGATACCTATTTTCAGAATTACTGGGAGGAGACAGCCGGAAAAAGGGATGAAATTTCGGATGGAATCAGTGAGCTTGCAGACGGAGCAAAGGAGTTACAGGACGGATTGGAAGAACTGGACGGGCACGGAGATGATTTGGATGACGGTGCAGCAGAGGTTTTTTCGGCTTATCTGGAAGAGGCAAATAAGGGTTTTAAGGATTATGGCTTAAAAAAGGAGCTGACGGAGGAGAATTTTGAGGATGCTCTTGCAGATTTAAAGAACAGTTCAGATAATGCGATTTTTCGTCTGAAAATAACTTCCATTGAGGAGCAGTTAAAAGCGTTAAAAGATTATAAAGACGGTACAGCAGAGTACACCGATGGGGTAGAAGAAGCCGCAGATGGTGCGACAGAGCTTGCCGATGGAGTAGAGGAGTTGAAGGATGAAACGGATGAACTGTTAGATGAATATTTTTCAGTAGATATTGAGAATCTGACACAGTTTGTAACGGCAGCGGACAATCCCAGAATAGGGGCAGCGGCAGACGATCAGGTTATAAATAAAATTGGTGGTCTGGTAGCGGGAGTCATTATCATGATTTTGTTTACCTATGTTATATCTGTTTTTGTTGTACATGGAATAGAAAAGGAAAGTACCGTCATCGGGGCATTGTATGCGCTTGGAGTCAAAAAGACAGACCTGTTACTCCATTATCTCACGCTTCCGGTAGTTGTTACCGTGGTGGCGAGTGTAATTGGAACGCTGCTTGGGTTTAGTTCCTTTGGTATTGATGTTCAGATGCAGGACTGCTATGAATACTTTTCTATGCCGGCGCTTTCTACGGCATATTCCCCGTATCTGCTGGGGTATGGGCTTGTGATGCCATTTGCGGCAGCGGTGCTCGTGAACTGGCTGGTAATCAGGAGAAAGCTTTCAAAACCTGTTCTTAGCCTGATGAAAAAGGAACAAAAGAGTGGCAGGATAGGAAGAATTAATCTTGGGAATATGAGCTTTATTGGAAAATTCCGTGTTCGCCAGATGTTGCGGGAGCTTCGGACAGGATTTACCGTAATCTTCGGGATGTTTGTGTCATTGCTGATTTTAATGCTTGGAGTCGACTGTTATGTTCTGTGTAAAAACATCAGTGTGGAAAATAAAGCGGACACGAAATATGAGTATATGTATACCTATAAGTATCCGGAAGAAGAAGCGCCGGAGGGAGGAACGGCGTGCTTTGCAAAGAGCTTGAAAAAAGAGAGATTCGGCTACAATTTGGATGTGACGGTTCTTGGAATTGAAAAAGACAATCCTTATTTTGATGCCGAGGTGGAAAAGGGAAAAAATAAAGTGATCCTGTCTTCTGCTGCTGCGCAGAAATACGGATTAAGTACGGGAGATAAGCTGATTCTTACCGATGAAGAAGAAAATATGGATTATGCGTTTACGGTTGTTGGAGAGACACAGTTTTCTACGGGATTATATGCTTTTATGGATATTGAAAGTATGCGTGAACTTTTTGGAGAAAGTGATGATTATTATAATGTGGTCTTTTCCGATAAAGAGCTTGATATTCCTGCTGGAAGGCTATATTCGGTAACATCCAGAGGCGAGATTGAAAAAGCATCAGATATTTTTGTGTCTAAGATGATGCCGATGGTTTATATGATGGTGGGTGTTTCTGCACTGATTTTTTGTGTAGTCATGTATCTTATGATGAAGGTTATGATTGACCGCTCTGCTTTTGGTATTTCTTTAGTTAAGATTTTCGGTTATCGGATGAAGGAGATAAAAAAACTGTATTTAAACGGCAATTTTTATATTGTTGCCATTGGGGCTGCAATCTGTGTACCGCTTTCCAAAACGGCGATGGATGCAATGTATCCGGTTTTGGTATCTAATGTGGCATGCGGTATGAATCTGCACTTCTCCCTGCCACTGTACGGAGGAATCTATCTTGCGGTGCTTGCACTTTATTTTGTGATCAATGCCATGTTAGTCCGCCAGTTAAAGAAAGTTACCCCGGCAGAAATTTTAAAGAACCGGGAATAAAGAAAAACAGGATAAACGCCTATATCGGACGTGAGAAAAAGTATCATTACAGAGCCTTGCATTTAAATTACCAAAACAGTATAATCAGAACAGTTAGTTGAAACTAACACTGTGTAAATCATGATAGGACTCTAAGAAAAGCGGAGCTGCTGAATCCGTATTTTCACCGGAAGATAAAAAAGTTACAGACAATCTTCCGGGAGACTGAGTCCGAAAGTGAAATTGGAAGGAGAAAGTAATGAATTATTTAGAGATTGAAAAAGTTATAGGGAGAGAGATTTTAGATTCCAGAGGAAATCCGACGGTGGAAGCAGAGGTTGTCTTAGCAGACGGAACCATCGGGAGAGGGATGGCACCAAGTGGTGCATCCACCGGAGAATTTGAGGCATTAGAACTTCGCGATGGTGATAAAACAAGATATCTTGGGAAAGGCGTAGAAAAGGCAGTTCAGAATATCAATACGATTATCAATAAAACCATCTGCGGTATGGATGCGAGTGATATTTATGCAGTTGATGCGGCGATGATAAAAGCAGATGGAACAAAAGACAAATCAAAACTTGGAGCAAATGCGATTCTGGCGGTATCCATTGCAACAGCAAGAGCAGCGGCAATTGCACTTGATCTTCCTCTTTATCGATTCCTTGGTGGTATTTCCGGCAATCGTCTTCCGGTTCCGATGATGAACATTTTAAACGGAGGCGCACATGCCGCAAATACCGTAGATGTGCAGGAATTTATGATTATGCCAGTCGGTGCAGGCAGCTTTAAAGAAGCGCTTCGCTGGTGTGCGGAAGTGTTCCATGCTTTGGCAGCGTTGCTAAAGAGTAAAGGGCTTGCAACTTCAGTCGGAGATGAAGGTGGATTTGCGCCGGATCTTGCAAGTGATGAGGAGGCAATCGAATATATTTTGCAGGCAGTGAAAAATGCGGGCTATGAGTCGGGCAAGGACTTTATGATTGCCATGGATGCTGCTTCCAGTGAATGGAAAGGTTCTAAGAAGGGAGAATATGTACTTCCGAAGGCAGGAGCTAAATTCACGTCCGATGAATTGATTGCACATTGGAAGAAATTAGTTGAGAAATATCCAATTATTTCCATTGAGGATGCCTTGGATGAAGAAGACTGGGAAGGATGGGAAAGACTGACCAAAGAGTTGGGAGATAAGGTTCAGCTTGTTGGAGATGATTTGTTTGTGACGAATACGAAGCGCTTAAAAAAAGGAATTGACGGCGGTTGTGGAAATGCGATTTTGATTAAATTAAATCAGATTGGTTCTGTATCAGAAACCTTAGAGGCAATTAAGATGGCACACAAAGCAGGTTATACAGCAATTTCTTCCCATCGCTCAGGCGAGACAGAGGATACTACCATTGCAGATTTGGCGGTAGCGCTTAATACTTGTCAGATTAAGACCGGTGCACCGAGCAGAACAGAGCGGGTTGCAAAATACAACCAGTTACTTCGCATTGAAGAGGAATTGGGAGATGCGGCTGTTTATCCGGGAATTAGTGCATTTAATGTGAAACGATAAAAATTTTAATGATAAAAAACAGGATGCGAGACGATTTAGAAGCGGATGGCAAAGGCTGTCCGCTTCTAAATCTTTAAAGACAGATAAATGAGAAAGATATTCAATTACAAGTGAAAATATAGGAAAAGAGAGTGCTATAATTTGTTAGTATGAGCTAGTTATAATGAAAAAAAGGAGAGATGAGATTTGATAAAGATGACATTGGAAATTGAAGGAATGTCTTGTGGCATGTGTGAAACTCATATAAATGATACGATACGCAGACAGTTTCCTGTAAAGAAGGTATCTTCCTCATATAGCAAAGGCAGGACGGAAGTGATTGCAGAAAGTCCACTTAACGAGAAAGCATTGCGTAAGGTAATCGGAGAAACTGGCTATACCGTAAAAACTGTAAAAACGGAGCCCTATGTAAAGAAAGGATTGTTTAGCAGAATCATACCGTAATGAGGTAAAAAAGTTGTCTGATTGGGACAAAACATACGAAATGGGACAGACGGATGAGACAGGATTTGTTACGATGAGCAAGTGTACGTTTTGTCACATTATATTTTAGTCTCGTGGTTAGTTTGGACTAATAAAAGATAGAAAGGAGAAACAGAAAGTGAAAACAAAATTTTCATCGGTAAAGCCGGATGCGAGAATTTTAATTTTGCAGATTATATTGGTTTCAGTGATGAGCTTTTCTGTGCAGAATGCGCTTGCTATGATGGCTGTATTTGCGGTTGTGGACATACTGTGCATTGAGTTTCTTGGGATAAAGGAA
>CAMBKU010000111.1 GCA_945868305.1 uncultured Lachnospiraceae bacterium
CATATTAATTCGTGTTATTCACCTTCGTTGCCGGAACAACCATGTTTGTCTGTATTACAATGGTGTTCTCCACAGGAATGCTCGTGCGCATGGTGACTACAATGTACATTAGGATTATAGTCAAGTTTACCAGACAAATAGGCATCGACAGCTTCATCTGCCAATCCTGATACACCGCCATATAACTTTATGCCAACGTCTTGTAATGCTACTTGTGCACCGCCGCCGATTCCGCCGCAAATCAGGATATCTGCCTGTGCCTGAGAAAGAAATCCGGACAAGGCACCATGTCCCTGACCGTTGGTGTCCATAATCTGGGTATTTACAATTTTTCCATTTTCAATATCATAGAGTTTAAATTGTTCCGTGTGTCCAAAATGTTGGAAAATCATTCCATTTTCATAAGTTACTGCAATTCTCATTTGATTTGCCTCCTTTGGCTGAAGTTTTATTTCGTTAACTGCTGGGGCTGTCGTTCTTTTGCATTTTTTTTGACAGCAAAAGGCGGCTGTCCCGTCACATAAGCGATAATGACCGCCAGAGATGAGAAGAGTTTTCCCATTTACAAGGCTGTCTGCAAGCTTATAGCGGGCAGTTTCGTAGATTTCTGTTACAGTTGTGCGTGATATATCCATTTGTTTTGCGCATTGCTCATGGGTACATTTTTCCATGTCAATTAAACGAATAGTTTCATATTCGTCTAATGTAAGGATCACAGTTTCATCCGTTGCGGGTTCGTCTGGTATAAAGCTGTTGCATAAAGGTTCCGTACAAATTCGTCTGCATCTGCTTGGTCTTGCCATATTATCACCTCTGTTTCCGGCATATGTCGGAAACATTGTATCAAACTTATTCAATAAAAGCAATACACTATGAAATTTTCTGATTATAAAAGAAATAGCGGGAATGGAATCTTATCGATACCGTTCCCGCGTTTGATATATTTCTTGTTTAAATTCATACATTTTTTTGTCTGCTGCCACGAGACATTGATGAATCGTGGACGTCTCATTTGGAATATACCTTAAGATACCATAGGATATTCCGATGGGATAGTTAAATTCGTATTCATATGCAGTCAGTTCATTGTTTATTTTTTCACATTTCTTTTCTAATATGGCTTCTTCCTGGTCGAAACTTAAGACGCAGAATTCATCTCCTCCCAGACGATAGCAAGTGGTGTCTTTGTTTGTCAGCTTATGCAGGGAGCCTGCAATCAGTTTTAAAGCTCTGTCGCCGGAATGATGTCCCAGATTGTCATTGATACATTTTAAGCCGTTCATATCTGCGTAAAGGATTGTGACAGGTATTCCGGCTTTCTCAATTTTTTCAATATCTTCATCAAAACCGCGTCGGTTTCTGAGAGAAGTAAGGGTATCTGTATATGCCAGTTTTTCAAAAGTCTGCTGTTCAATGTTTTCGTTATGAATGATTAAAGCACGTTTCATAGCCGTCAGACCAATGCAAATGAGTAAGGAAAGAATTTCGATTCTTGTAAAAAATCCATTTCCGAAATGATCCCAGATATAAAAGTCTGATAGATCCAAAATAGCGCAACATGGAATCGTGATGTACAAAAGCAGGCACATCCGGCTTTTTATGCCCGTGTGATTACTGTAGTGGGTGAAGGAAGTCACCATCACAAGACTCGTTACTACAATCAGGATATGATTGATGATTAGCAGTTCAAAAAAATCTACCAGATTCGATAATTGCAGCAACAATAATAAAAAGGCGGCTCCGATGTTTAGCGTCATCATTATGTTGTACAGTTTTAAATCGTGTATAAATCCCATTGCACGAAGGGCCAGAAGAACAGTTGGCAGAAGCAGCGCAAAAGTGAGAAAATTGAGCATCTGCATAGCATAAGCATTTTTAAAAAATAACTGCCAGGTTCGTGCTTCTGTGAAACTCCAGAGAGAAAGAACAACAAAGGATAGACCGATATCAAAAAAGACTCGTTTGCGGTATCCTTTAAAATAAAAAGGTGGAATGAGGATAATGACACCACCGATTAGCATCGGAATCACTGTGATGACTAACATTCCAAGACTGGACCAGAAAATATAAGAAACCAGATGCTGTTTTGTTCCAATTCGAATATCACGTATCTGTCCAGAATATTTATCGTAAGGACAGTTTGTTACGATTTCAATGGTATCCCCAGCTTTCGCACTGCTGATATCGATGAGCTGCCAGCCGCTCCCTGGTGATTTCCCGAAAGGAATCTGTTCAGGTACGCCGAAGCGATAAATTTCCACTCCGTTGAGATATGCTGTGACAAAGGTATGGTCAGTGCGGAAAAGCAGAGAGGTCCCTGTTGCAATGTCATCTGTAATGGTTTGACAGATGCGATAGTCATTACCTTTTGCAATATCACTTTTTCCGGGAACTTTAATCGGATTTCCATCAGCATCTGTCCAGTTTTCATTAAAAAGTGCCACATTGTCATCGGTAAAATGATTTTCTTTAAAATATCCTTTTGTGGAAAAAAGGACAAAAAGCCATACAACGATGCCCAGTGCGATGAATGCATATAGCATTTTCATATGAAATTCAAATGGCTTGTGTTTTCTATCCATTGCATTCTCCTATAATTTCACGGTGCTTATGAGAATTATAATTTAAGAATATTATACTGTTTGAAAGAATATTAGGCAAATAGAATTTGGGGGAGACAGAGAAGATGGGATTGGCAATTTTTACGGAAAATCTGGAACGATACCAGGTATTCTGCTATAATGAGCATAAATGTTGCCTATGTATCTGAACAGTTGTGATTCAGATGGTAGAAAGATAAATATTAGAATTGGGAGATGCGTTATGAAAAATGAAAATGTAAGGAAAAAGTCGCCAGTGTGTCTGCTGGCGCTGATACTGTGCATACAGTTGTCTGCTTGTGACAAAGAAGCGGTGGCGCAGATGGCAGAGGAAAAGTTGGAACATGCGGTGGAAACACTTGCAGAGGAAAGTACGCAAGACAATCAGGCACAGGAGCTGACGATAAAAGAGGGAGTAGGTATCTATGAGCAGGCTGTAGATGATTTTTTTGCGGCGGTGGACGCAAGGGATGTAGAAGCAGCAAAAGCACTGTTTGCCCCAAATGTGCGAAAAGAAGTCCCTGATATAGATCAAAAGCTGGAACGGTTGTTTTCGTTTTATTCCGGACAGACCGAACGTTGTGAAAGAGACGGAAATACGGCAGAGTGGAGTGCCTCAAATGATTATGGAGTAAGGACAGAAAATCTGGAGGACTGGTTTGCGGTGGTTTCCGGTGGAACCAATTATTATTGCAGGTTTTCGTATACCTATCGGGATGATGAGAATCCGAACAACGTGGGTATCCAATATGTGGATCTGGTATCGGAGAAGGTGGTATGCAACGAGGATTTTAAATGGCCTGAGGATATAGGAATTTATGTAAGAGAGGATGCGCCAGGTGATTATCAGACTGCGCGGATTGGTGGCTCCCCTGAGATTTATACGCCGATTGACCGTGAAATGACAAAGGAGGACATCCTGAAATTTTTGGAGAACAGTGATAGTTTTTTGGAATTTAAGGCGAGATTTGGAGAGCCAAACGCAGAACAGGTGCCTTATTGCTCCTATGCCTATGAGTTACCAGAGGAAAACGGTGAGAAACGTTATGCATCTTTTTTGGTGGATCATAAAGATGACTGGAAAATTCTTAAGGTGAGAGTGGAAAACGATGTAGATCAAGTGGCGCTTGAAACCATCTGGGAGACGGAGGAATGAATAAGGAAGGTATGATAAACGACAAAACGGCAGGCGGTGACGGGACGGGCAGCAGAGTGAGAATCGTGGATATCGCGGAGGAACTGGGGCTTAGTACCGCTACCGTATCAAATGTAATTCATGGAAAAACAAAGAAAATCTCGGATGAGACGGTAAAACGCGTGGAGGAGCTTTTAGAGAAACGTCGCTATATACCGAGTATGGCAGGTATCCTGCTGGCGCAGAATGATTCCAGAATCATCGGTGTGGTGGTAAATGACCATGAGAAATATGAAGGCCGTGTGTTGGAAGATGGATTTATCAGTGCCGCGTTAAATGCACTGTCAAGGGAAATTGACCGTGCGGGGTATTTTATGATGGTAAAAACAGCTTCGGAAACAGAGCCGGAAGTGATAACGAAATTTGCCTCTATGTGGAATATGGAAGGGCTTGTTTTGATTGGCTTCTGTGAGCAGGATTACAAAAAACTGCGGGAGGAGATGCATATTCCTTTTGTGGTGTATGACGGAAATTTCGAAAAACCGGGAAAGCTGGTCAATATTACAATCGACAATTTTGATGGTGGAAGACAGGTGGGAAATTACCTGAAAGAGATGGGGCATGAAAAGGTGCTTTGTATTTCAGATAATGATATTTGTGTGGATGATGCACGATACGAAGGCTTAAAGTCTGTCTATCCGGATGCGGTGCGTATGATCGTTCCGATGAGAAAGATGGAGCGTATCAAGTTTTATAATGCGCATTTTAAGGAACTAAAGCAATATACAGCGGTCTTTTGCGTATCAGACTATTATGCAGTGGATTTTATGTTTTATTTACAGTCAAGGCAAATCGAGATTCCGGGAGAAATTTCTGTTGTAGGATTTGATGACAGCAGAATTTGTGAACAGGTACAGCCGCCGCTTACAACCATCCGGCAGGACAATGGGCGTCGGGCATCGGAGGCGTTACGTCTGTTAAAAGAGTTAAAAATGAAAGACAGTGACGGAAAAAATTTGCGCCTCCCGGTTTCCCTGGTGGAGCGTGAGAGTGTGAAAAACCGGAAGGCATAAATCTGCCTAAAAATTGCATAAATTCCCCGTGCTTTTTTGGAATGGGTTACGCGTTTAACCTATTGAGTATTTTGAGCTTTTCGGTTATGCTTTTCTCATGGAGAAGGAAAAAAGTTTTAAAGTAGAATTAAAAGAAATTGCAATTCCGGTTACGCTGCAGTGTCTGCTGCAATCATCGTTTCAGGTGATAGACCAGATTATGACAGGTCAGCTTGGCAGTGTGAGTATTGCGGGAATCGGACTTGCCGGAAAATTTGCTTCCATTTATTCCGTACTGGTGTCCGCAGTAGCGGCAGCCGCAGGAATCATGATTGCGCAGTATACGGGAAAAAAAGATGATAGGAAGGCGGGAAAAAGTTTTTATTTAAATCTCGTGCTGGCACTCATCCTGGCGACAGCCTTTACGGTATCAGGAGCAATATTTCCGGAACAGATTATGGGATTGTATACGAAGGATGCGTCGGTCATAAAGACAGCGGCGGACTATCTTCGTATTGTATCCGGTACTTTTTTGCCCATAGCGGCAACTACGCTGTTATCAACTTTCCTGCGTTGTCGGGAAAAAGCAAGTGTGCCGCTTTATGTCAGTATTCTGGCGGCACTTTTAAATACGGGCTTTAACTGGTTGCTTATTTTCGGAAAACTGGGCTTTCCGGCGCTTGGCGCAAAAGGTGCGGCGATTGCAACATTGATTTCCCAGGTTGGAAGTTGTCTGCTCATCCTGATTTTGTTTTTGTATTTTCGGAAAAAACAAAACTGGTATCTGCCATTTTCATTGCAGCAGAAAAAAGCAGACTGGCTGCAGTTTGCCGGAATCCTTGCACCGCTTCTGGTCTGTGAATTTTTCTGGAGCCTCGGCGAAAATGTATATGCTTCTATTTACGGACACATCGGAACTGCGGAATGTGCGGCGATGACGTTGACTGCTCCGATTCAGACGCTGTTTATCGGGGCTTTGAGCGGGGTTTCCCAGGCAGCGGGTATTATGATCGGAAAGCGGCTCGGAGCGGGAGAGGAGAAGAAAGCATATTGTGACTCCAAAAAGCTGATGCTTTGCGGATTTGTCGGTTCGCTGGTTCTTTCCGTGTGTCTCGCATTATTCGGCAGATTTTATGTGAGAATATTTCAGGTGGAAGATTCAGTCCGGGCAACGGCATATGGTCTTTTGCTTGTATTTGCGGTAGTCGCACCGGTGAAAGTACAGAATATGATTCTGGGTGGTGGGATTATCCGAAGCGGCGGCAGGACGAAGTATGTCATGTTCATTGATTTGATTGGCACCTGGATATTCGGTGTGCCGCTTGGCTTCCTTTCGGCTTATGTACTGGGGCTGCCGATTGAGGCGGTGTACTTTATTCTCTCCATGGAGGAATGTGTCCGGCTGGTTTTGTCGTTTGTCGTGTTCCGGAGAAGGAAATGGATGCAGTCACCATTAGAAT
>CAMBKU010000112.1 GCA_945868305.1 uncultured Lachnospiraceae bacterium
TACCAAGTGCTCTTTTATAAGTTTCATCCGAAATATTTTCAATATCATAACGGATTAAAACACGCACCTCTGTCACACTTTTGATACCAAGGTAGCTTTTCACTTCTGCCTGCAGTTCCTTTGCCTGCACAGCGAAATCTTTCTTTTTTTCTGCATACACGCGTCTTACGTTACTCATGTTTATCCCTCCATAAAATTTGCTGTCTGTACATTCTACTAAATTATCTTAGCATAGTATAGCACAGGTACTTAAATTAGTATAATTAATATATCTAATTCGTTTTATAAGATTTTCTAATTGTTTTGCATTGACATATTTATAAGCAGGTCTTATACTATTATTTAGAATAATTACAAAAAAGGGGATTTTATCATGGATATTAACTACGAATTATATAAAGTCTTTTATTTTGTTGCCACTTCCTTAAGTTTTTCAGAGGCCAGCAAGCAGCTCTATATTTCCCAGTCTGCCGTCAGCCAGTCCATCAAAACACTGGAAAAGAAACTGGGCCAGCCGCTTTTTATCCGCAGCACCAAAAAGGTCCAGCTTACCCCTGCCGGAAAAATTCTCCTAAAACACGTAGAACCTGCCATGAATCTGATTCGCCGGGGCGAGAACCAGCTTCTTGATGCAAACATCCTGGGACTTGGTCAGCTTCACATCGGCGCCAGTGACACAATCTGCCGCTACTTTCTGGTTCCCTATTTAAAGCAGTTCCACAAAAAATTTCCTAACGTACCAATTAAGGTAACAAACGCTACCTCTTTAAGCTGCGTGGATTTACTAGAACAGGGGAAAGTAGACTTAATTGTCACAAACTTTCCAAATGCCAGACTCCCCCATTCCTATATGCAGAAAACTGTACATAATTTTCAGGATGTTTTTATTGTAAATCCTTCCTACTTTTCTTTCAAACAGCAGGAGGTTTCTTTAGAAGAATTAAACCAGTATCCGATTCTTATGCTGGACCGCAAGAGTACCACCAGCGAGTTTCTGCACAACCTGTTTTTACAGCATCAACTTGAACTGCTTCCGGAAATTGAACTAAGCAGCAATGATTTGTTAATCGACCTTGCAAAGATTGGACTCGGTGTCGCCTTTATCCCGGACTACTGCCTGACAAGGGAAGCCAAAGATTTAATTCTGTTAAAGATAAAGGAACCTATGCCCGTCAGACATCTGGTCGCAAGCATTAATCCGAGTCTTCCAACTTCCTCTGCCACTGAGGAATTCTTGAAGCTTTTACCCGAAGTATAAAATAATCTGATTAAAACAGCCATAAGAAATGCCTTCCGCTATTTCTTATGGCTGTCATTTTGTTCTTCCCAAAACATTCTTACTTTATTTTCCACATTCTTCAAGGAACAAATTTCATAATCTTCCCACTCTCTGGGAAACAAGTTTACATAATCTCTATTCAAAAAGCGCTCGTCCAAAAGTGCAATCACACCTGTATCCTCCGTAGTTCGGATAACTCGTCCTGCTGCCTGCTGCACCTTGTTCATTCCAGGATAACGGTATGCATAATCGAAACCGTCACCCTCCCTTTCTTCATAATAATTCTTCAGAATTTCCCGCTCATTGGAAACCTGCGGCAAACCGGTTCCAACAACAATCGTCCCGATTAGCAGTTCATTCTTTAAATCAATGCCCTCTCCAAAAATACCGCCCATCACACAAAATGCAACCAGAGACTGCTCACGTTCCTTTTCAAACTCCGCCAAAAATTCTTCCCTGGCAGCTTCCTTCATACCTCCGGTCTGAATGATGCAGTCCGCTTCACCGCCGTTTATCTCCGCAAATGCCTCCTCCACCTGATTCATATATTGGTAAGAGGGAAAAAATACGATATAATTTCCCTTTCGTACTGCAATAATCTTCTTTATATACTCTGCTATCCGCATAAACTCAGCATAATTGCGTCTGGTGTACTTACTCGTGACATCATTTGCCACCATAAGCAGACTCTGTTTCCTGTTAAATGCCGTTTCCGCATATACGGCATAATTATCCTCCTTCGTACTGAGCAAGCTTTTATAATAATTAATTGGAAGAAAAGTCGCAGAAAAAAATATGGTACTGTTTCCCTTATCCAGACACTCCTGTAAATTTCGTGACGGATCTACACAGTATAGTTTAATAAAAAAACGTCCCCCCGCATCATGCTCCGAATAAATGACAAAATTTTCATCTACTCTGTCATAGATATTGAGAAAATTGCGGACCGCAAAATAAAGTTCCAAACATTCTTCCTTCCCCGCAAATTCACTGCTTTTCTGAAAGAATTTATCCATTTCGGCACCCAGTCGCATCAAAGCAAAAATCAGATTCCCTACGTCCGGCAAAATTTCATAGGAATCACAACTTCTTTTATATTCCAACATGATTTTATTGCATTTTGTCAATTCCTGTTCCAGCTTTTTGCTATGATTTTTTATAATTTTTTTTACCGAAAGAAAATCCTCCTTATAAAGAATTGCACTGTACATTTCCCTGCCACGCTCCACCAGGTTATGCGCTTCATCTACCAGGAATATATAATCTCCTTTTAATCCTTCTGCAAAAAAACGTTTCAAATACACATTGGGGTCAAACACATAATTATAATCGCAGATAATATTATCCACCCAGCTTGCCGTGTCCAGACAAAGTTCAAAAGGACAGACCATAAATTTCTCCGCCTGTTCCAAAAAGACTTCTCTGGTATACATATTCTCCCGCTGCAACAAATCAAACACTGCATCGTTCACTCGATCAAAGTGACCTTTTGCATAAGGGCAGCTCTCCGGATTGCAATCCACTTCTTCACATTTACAAAGCTTTTCCTTCGCCGTAATTGCTGCCGTCTTTGCCTGATATCCATGCTGCATTAAAAGTTCAAACGTCTCACGTGCCACTGTTCCGGTGATGGTCTTCGCTGTAAGATAAAAAATTTTATCTGCCAGGTTTTCCCCCACTGCCCGGACCGCCGGAAAAACAGTAGAAATCGTCTTTCCAACACCGGTAGGTGCCTGAATGAACAGATTCTTTTTCCGTTTGATCGTGCGATACACATCTGCCACCAGCTTCTTTTGTCCCTTCCGATAGGGATAGGGGAATTCCAGATTTTGAATGGATGCCTGCCTGATTTTCCTCCAGTCATAAGAAAAATCCGCCCATTTTTTATAGGATGCAATCAGGTTCAAAAACCACTTTTCCAGCTCATCAAAGGAAATCTCCTCAAAAAATCGCTTGATTTCCTCCGTATCCAGATTACAATAGGTCATCTGAATCTTCATCCGTTTTAAATCATGCTGCACCGCATAAATATAGGCATAACACATTGCCTGGGCACGATGCACCTCAATCGGCTCCGTCAGATAAGTGAAATCCATATACATACCCTTGATTTCATCAATCGTCACATAGTCTTTCCCATCGTGATATATGATACCATCTGCCCGACCTTCAATCACAAGCTGATAGCGCTCCTCCTCCAAAATCAAACGTAAGGGTACCTCGGCATGATACTCCGGCCCCATCCTCCGCTGGATTTTCCGATGCATTTTCGCTCCTGCCTGCATAGCATTTTTGTCCGGCGTTTTATCTTTTCGATTATCCAAATCACCGGAGCGTAAAATAAATTCAACCAGATTACGAACAGAAATCTGTACCTGGTCGCGTACTATTTCTTCCATACGAACTCCTTTTCTCCATTATAAGACAGCTTTTCCGTCTTGAAAAGGAGAAAAAAATAAGCAGGACCAAAAAGATCCTGCTTATCTTTACTGTACTTCTTAAGCTACAGCATATTCCTTTAACACATTCTCGAAATTCTCATCTCTGCCACCACATGTTACGGTAAGCTCTCTGGAGAATCCCAAACCTAACACACCAAGAAATGACTTTGCATCAATCAAAATGTGATCATAAGAAATATCAATATCAAAATCACATTTACCTGCCGCTTTCACAAAAGCAGAAACATCATCTCTATCTGTCAGTTTAATTTTCTTTTCAAACATATCTTTCACCTTCCTAAATTAAAAAAGTTACTTTACCCTAAACCTTTAACGATTATACACTTTATTTTCCCTTTGTCAAATTTTTAACGTATTTTCTCTTATTGAAAAAATTATAGCATTTTTACATGATTTTTTTTAAATCCCCGCCCTTTTTATCTCTGTGCGCAAGCGTTTGCGCCCTTTTTTCGAAAGTTTCGCTATTACTTTATGCATTATTCCCTAAAATATTTCCGTATATTCATCAATTTCAACAAAGTTGACAAAGTTTATTTCTACTTAGAAAGTGTATTTTTTAATCACTTTTTTATTTTCTTATTTCGACAAATCCCGACATTCTATGAAAAGAAGCTGTGAATTTTGTTTTCACAGCTTCTGAAAATGGGGAAGAAATAATAATATATTGAATCACCTGTTTTGGTGATACTTATAAGATACACTGTTTTTGTGAAAAATTGATGTCGGGATTCTAAAAGCTAAATGAATTCTTTCTTAAGATTTTTTAATCTTTTTTAATTCCTCCGTAAGAATTTCCGCCGCCTGTCTATGGCAGATTATTCCCGGATGTTCCCTGGAACCTATCGTTTCTGCCGTTGCTGGCATAAGTTCCACAAACTTTATCCTGGTATCATTTGTATGTTCCCGATACTTTTCAATTACCTCCAAAATCGTATTTTTTAGCGGTGTTCCTAACATTCCATAAGCCCAAAAAATGTAAGCTCCCGGATTATAATACCTCACTTTTTTTATGAAGTCTTCCATCGCATTCTCCAAACGTTTTAGGGATGCTACCTCATAAGTTCCGTCCATTTCCATCTTCTGATCAAACAATACTCCCATCTCATCCATATACTGCGCCGGCTGATAAAATGCCGCCTCATCATTTGTCCCAAGATTAATCACCACAGCATCAGGCTGCCAGGAAGAAAAATCATAATCTTCTCCGGCTCCTGCCTTTTCATTTTCTCCGGCAACCGCTACTCCGCAGACCTTCTCATAATACTTTGGCAGACTGCATCCCGGATTTCCATCCCAACTTGACAATACCCCCCATCCACTTTGCGAAACAATACGATAATCTGCTCCAAGTTTTTCCGCCGTCATAGAAGCATAATGATTTACACTTCCAAAGATCATAGAAGACCAACAAAGTTCTTTTTTTGCTCCAACTGTCCCCTCTCCTGAGGTAATACTGTCCCCGATAAACTCAATCTTCATACTCTTTTCTTCAAGCGGGCAGAATTCCCCTTCTATTCGAAATCCATATATTTTCAAATAACTCTCAGGCTCATTGTTCATTGGCTGTACATCCTTAGATAGCCGTACCACCCGTTCTGTTTCCGCATCAAGGCTGCGGAAAAGTGGAAGCCAATATCTTCCCTTTTGTACCATCTGCCGGCTGATTAAGGAATGATCTACCAATACAGAAATCCAAGGCTCATAAACATCGTAATCCGCTTCCACCTCTACCCACAATTCACTTGCTTTTACCTTTACTTCCACACCGCTCGCTGTCCAAAATAACGTTAACGGTGAAATTATTCCGCTGTTTCTTCCATATATATGAATATATTTTAATTCATCCAACCTGTACTCTTTCATATGTTCTGTCTTAGCCTCTTTTCTAACATTTTTCGGCTCAAAGCCTACTTCCTTAAAATACCTGCTCCTTTTTCACTTTTCAAGTACTTTTCTTGCATATTATCACTTTTTCTTTCACTGCCTTCTTATTTTTGCAAAAGGAAAAGGACATTAAATCCTGCAACAACAGAAAATAATGCCCTTTCCAGAGGGGAGAGTTTATGAAATACTTATCACACTTTATTGTGATAAATAAATCATACAAAGATATTTTGTCCACTTTGTGACCAAAATATAAATTAATTCTAAAAAATAATTTTTTATTGATAGAACGCACAACATCCGAACCCATTACTGAGTTCGGATGTATTGTTATAGCAGGGGTAGAAGGACTCGAACCCTCGACATTTGGTTTTGGAGACCAACGTTCTACCAACTGAACTATGCCCCTATATACTTTCAAAATTTCACACAGATTCCTTGGATTACATTCAACATAAACTATCTCAAAAGTGGTCATCTCGAATCCGCTTCGCTCCTTCTCGATGAATTTGCTCC
>CAMBKU010000113.1 GCA_945868305.1 uncultured Lachnospiraceae bacterium
AGTCACAGCTAAAACATCTGTGACTTTTTCTATAATCTTTATACAACCATTTTAACAGCCCTTTCGGCTTAGCAGGCACACAGTCTCAATGTTGGCAGTAAAAGCAAACATATCCACACAACACAGCCTTTTCACTTCATATCCTCGCGCCTGCAGCACCTCCAAGTCCCTCGCCAGACTGGTTGGCTTGCAGGAGATATAGACCATCCTGTCCACACCATAGGATATAATTTTTTCCAGGGCTTTGGGATGAATCCCGTCCCGTGGCGGGTCCAACACAATAAAATCCGGTTTTTCTTCAATGTTATCCAAAACCTTCAACACATCTCCGGCAACGAATTCACAGTTGGTAAGCCCGTTTAATGCTGCATTTTCCTTTGCAGCTTCTACAGCCTCCTCGACGATTTCCACGCCGATGACTTTCTCCGCCACCGGAGCCAACATCTGTGCGATTGTCCCTGTCCCACTGTAAAGATCGTAAATCACTTTATCTTTTAAGGACTCCAGGCCGCTTTCATCTTTGTACGCCTCCCGGATAAAATCCCTTGCCGTCTCATAAAGCACCTCTGCGCCCAGAGAATTCGTCTGGAAGAAGGAAAACGGCGATATCTTAAATTTAAGCCCGAGCAGTTCTTCATAAAAATAATCCTGCCCATACAAAACATCCGTTCCTTCATTGGCAACCACATCTGCCACACTGTCATTTTTTGTATGAAGAATACCGACAATTTTTCCATCTAACGAAAGACTCGTAAGAGTTTCCGTAAACCGCCTTAACATCTCCGTTTCTTCCGGCGTCTCTTCATTTTTTATCTCCTGCGTCGTAGTTATCAGGTCTATCAAAATTTCTTTCGTCTTCACTGCTTTGCGCACCAGAAGATGGCGCAGATAGCCTTCGTGTCTCAATCTGTGATAAAAGGATGCCCCTTCTGCCTGAAAGAAGTCCAGCACAGCCTTTAAGATTTTGTTATAATCTTCATCTACAATCTTACATGCATCCACAGTCACAATGTCATAAAAACTGCCTCTTTTATGCATGCCCAATGCCAGCGGTCCATCCTTATAGGAATCCCCAAAAGAAAATTCCATTTTATTGCGGTAACCAAAGGGCTTCGGACTGTGCTTGACTCCTTCAAATACCTCATTGAAATCGCAGGTCTTTGATACCACATCCGCCAAAAGTTCGCGAATCTGTCCTTCCTTTAAGGCAACCTGATCCTCATAGCTTAAATTCTGAAAAGTACAGCCGCCGCAGGCGCCAAAATGCGGACAGACCGCTTTCGGCAGCTCTTTTTCTGCTTTTTTTAACACTTCTAAAAGCCGTCCTTCTGCCTTTCCTTTTCTAATTTTATGAATAGAAACAGAAACCTCCTGACCCGGAATCGTATTTTTTACGATTACCTGCTTTCCGTCCTCTGTCGTCATAATCCCCTTATTGGGAAATGCCACACGCTCTATGGTTCCTGTAATAGTCTGTCCTTTTTTCATCTATGTTCCTGCCTTTTTGCATTCTTTTTTAACTGGAAAAACGTGCTAAAAACTGTTTTGTCCGTTCTTCCTTCGGGTGCTCCATAACCTCCTTCGGATTACCCTCCTCTACGATATAGCCGCCATCCATAAAAATCACCCGGTCTGCCACATCCCTGGCAAATGCCATTTCATGGGTAACAATAACCATCGTCATTTTTTCTTCCGCAAGCTGTCTTATAACCTTTAAAATTTCTCCTGTAAGCTCCGGGTCAAGTGCCGAAGTCGGCTCGTCAAAAAATAGAATAGAAGGATTTAATGCCAGTGCTCTTGCAATGGCAACCCTCTGCTGCTGACCGCCGGATAACTGGCAGGGATAATAAGTTTCCTTATCCTCCAGCCCCATTTTTTTTAACAGGCTTCTTGCTTCCTGCAAAACTTCTTCCTTTTCTCTTTTTTGCACATGAATCGGCGCATCCATAATATTTTTCAACACCGAGTAGTGGGGAAACAGGTTAAAATTCTGAAACACCAGTCCAAAATAGCCCTGTATTTCCTTTAATTCTTTCTGGGGTGCATAGACTGCCTTTCCGTTTTCCCCATTTTTTACCGCATACTTACCAAGATAAACAAGTTCTCCCTCGTCCATTTTTTCCAGCATAGTTGCACAGCGTAGCAGCGTAGATTTTCCGGAACCGGAAGGACCGATGATTGCAACCACTTCGCCTTCCTTTACAGAAAGAGAAATGTCATGCAAAACATCCAGATTTTCAAAGCTTTTCTTTAAATGATTGATTTCCAATAAATTCATACGCTGCTCCCTCTACTGATAATAGCTCATCCGTTTTTCGAGATACTCCATCACGCCCGCAACAAGTAGGTTAAATATGTAATAAAACAGTCCCGCAACAAACAGCGGCATCATTGTCGTCTGTGCCGCCGCAATCTGTTTTGCGATGGTAAACATCTCCGCATAGGCAAGTACAAAGGCAAGGGACGTATCCTTCACCAGCGTGATCACTTCATTCGTGACCGACGGTAACACACGCTTTACCATCTGCGGAAAAATAATTTTAAAGAAAGTCTGATTTTTGGTATATCCGAGTACTTTTGCCGCCTCCCACTGTCCATAAGGAATAGACTGAATGCCGGAGCGGTAGATTTCCGCAAAATACGCCGCATAGTTAATGGCAAATCCGATAATAGTAGCCGTAAAACGATACCCAGTGGACAGCTTGATGCCAAACAGATAATACGGGCCGAAATAGACCACTAAAAGCTGCAACATCAATGGGGTTCCACGCATAATGGAAATATACAGTTTTGTGATAAACTGCAACGGCTTTATTTTTGACATTCTCCCAAACGCCACTAAAAGTCCCAGAGGCAGAGAAAACACCAGTGTCAGTACAAAAATCTCACAGGTGGCAAGCATACCGGATGCAAGCTGTCCTATCATGTTTGCGGTTGACATAACTTTTCTCCTTTCGGATTCTTCTTATTTACCAAGGCAGAGCATATCCGGTAAATTGTAGTCTGCGTAATTTTCTGCAATCTTATCCACAGTTCCGTCTGCCTGCATCTCATCTAAAGTAGCCTGTACTTTATCACACAAAGCGGTATTGCCCTTTTTAAAGCCGATGGCATACTGCTCGCTGCTTACTTTCTCATCCAACATCTTAAATGCATCTCCACGGGAATTTACCTGATATTTTGCAACCCCGATATCTACTGTAATGGCATCTACTGCACCGGATTCCAGATTCATAAATGCCGTATTATAATCTGCCACCTGCTGCAATTCTGCAAAAGAAGCGGCAAGTGCAAGGTTATCTGCATTATCCTCACTGTCATCCGTGAGCGCTGCCAATGCAGAGGAATCCGCCTGGGTAACTACAACCTTTCCCGCAAGATCAGAAAGAGATGCAATGTCAGAGTCTGCACTTACCACGATTACAATACTGTTGTCCACATATGGCTTGCTCCAGGTATAATCATCTTCACGTCCGGTGACCGTAAATCCATTCCAGATACAGTCAATGGAACCGGAATTTAATTCCATATCCTTAGAATCCCAGTCAATCGGCTGTTTTACCAGTTCCCAACCATTCCGGTCGCATACTTCCTGTGCCAGTTCCAGATCGAAGCCCACATATTCTCCGTTATCGTCCATATATCCATACGGCGGATACTCCGCGTCAAATCCTACAATAAGCTGTGTACGGTCTGCTTCATCCGTTGTATCTTCTGCTGCCGTTTCCGTCCCTTCTGCTGCTGTCTCTGTCTTATCCGCATCAGATGCTTTTGCAGCGGTATCAGAAGTTTCTTTGCTTCCACAGCCGGACGCTGCTGCCGCCAGTGTCATAACCATAAGTAAAGATAAAAATTTCATTCGCTTTTTCATAATAGTATCCTCCTGTTATTTCGCCTTTTTTCGAAATTATCACTTTAACATACTACCATGATAAAAAAACAATGTAAATATTTTAAATTACTTTTTTCTTCAGCCATTTTCCGCTTAAGAAGCGGGCTGTAAATATGACAGCGCGCAAACTCCAGTCCGCAAACATACCAATCCAGACAGCCATCGGTCCAAATCCCCAGACATGGCTTAAATAGATACAAAGCGCCACTCGCATACACCACATGGTAAGCATTGATACCACCATGGAAAAACGTACATCTCCTGCTGCCCGCATACCGTAAGCCGGAACAAAAGATAACACCCATACAATCGGTTTTACAATGGTAATTGCCACCACCATCTGAAAACACATGTCTGCACTTGCCGTCTCCATATGTGCCAGCCAGACCACCGGTTTTGTAATGGCAAGTACAATCAGACATGAAACAATAATCGCAATCTCCGCTATTCCGGTCAGTTTTACAATATAATATTTTGCCTCCTCTTTTCTGCCAGCACCGATACACTGTCCCACTACAGTCATTAAACCGATGCCAATTCCGATTCCTGCAATTCCATTTAGCATTTCAAGGATATTGGTCATCGCCTGTGCTGCAATAGCAACTGTTCCCATAGCAGACACTGTAGACTGAATTGCCAGCTTTCCGAACTGAAACATTCCGTTTTCAATGCCGGAAGGAACACCAATTGCCAAAATCTTTTTTATAAACGGCAAATCCGGTCGAATGGAAAAGTACTTTTTCAATACAATCTGCTGCCTGTCACGCCGCAATGCATAAAAAACCACAACCATACAAAAAAAACGGGATAAAAGTGTGGAAATCGCCGCTCCCTCTACACCCATATGAAATCCAAAAATAAGAACCGCATTTCCGGCAATATTCAAAAAATTTGAAACAACGGAAACCGTCATCGGAAATTTTGAATTGCCACCGGAGCGGAAAAACGCCGCTCCCACATCAAACAGCGCCAGAAATGGATAGGAAAGCACAGTGATGAAAAAATAAATCAGGGAATTTTCCATGACCTCACCCGTCACCTTTCCAAAGATAAAAGAAAGAAGATGACGCCGAAAAATCAAGCAGGGCACCATGACTCCGACCGAAATCACAAACACCGCTAAAAACACCTGCTCCGCCGCCCGATTGGCTCCCTTGATATCCTGTCTGCCTATGTACTGGGAACAAATGATCGCTGCTCCTGTGGTCAATGCTGCAAAAATCTGGATAATCAGATTATTGAAGGAATCCACCAGAGAAATCGCAGAAATGGCTGCACTTCCCACGTTGCTCACCATCATGGTATCTGCCATTCCCATAAAAGAATTTAAAAGCTGTTCCACCACTACCGGAAACAATAAAAGCAATAAATCATGATTGGAAAACAGCAGATTTCCCTTTTTTACTATAGAACGATCATAAATTTTCAATGTCTAATCCCTCTTTTGTATCAATTATCTAAACTATCTTCCGCTTCATCAATATCTGAAATCGTCTTCTTCGGGATGGTACGCACACTAATTCCATTGACCTCCACATGATCATCCACCGCAATGACCAGGCACTGCCTGCCGTCAATCAGCTTTGTCTCAATCAAATCCGTACGTTCCGGATTGACCTTGATAACAATATCCGGTGTTTCTATGTCGAAACGCTTCGTATTTGTGATGTTTGTTGCCAGAAGTTCCGTCTTATCTCCAGCCTTTTCCGCAAACACCTGCTCAAAAGTCTCCATATTTTTCTCCGGCACACCGCTGTTTTCAAGCAGCTTCTTTACCTCCGTCTTTGAAAGCATAAGCGGCTCCGGATTGTCCTTGTTTTCCTCTATCATTTCATTTAAATTTTCATGAATATTTTTTACTACCTCATAGTCACCGTCTTCTTCCAGCGTCTCTTCCAGAATACTTTGAAAGGTCTCCTTCTGCGTCGCCGGGGTAAGTGGCATCACACTGCCAAGCACTGTCTCGATTAACCCCGGCTGCTCAATCTCGGGATTCTTTGCATAAGTCAGAACACTGTGAATATCTGAAGACCGGTCATTAAATGCCGGAAATAAAAATCCATTTATGGGCTGTTCCACCACCCAGTCCCGCACCCGGTCCTCAATACTATTGGTGACTGCATTATAGGAAAGCCCTGCCT
>CAMBKU010000114.1 GCA_945868305.1 uncultured Lachnospiraceae bacterium
GGAAAACATGATTCTCCTAAAGGAAAAGCTTACATTCTAAAGGGCGTCCTCCTCCAGATTTACAATAATTGGGGTGTGTTTCAATGCTGGAATTACCACATCCATTAAATCATGCGTCCGAAGCCGAAGGCTTGAGGTATTGATACATGGATGACAGCCGACGTATTCGCTCTTTAATACGTCTTCATCAATAACAAGCTGTACCCGGTTATTTGCATCATTCATCAGTCCCATAACGCTGACGGAACCGGGGGTGATGTCTAAAAATTCATCCATGTAAGTTTCCTTTGCGAAGGAAAGTCGTGCTGTCCCAAGCCGGGCAGACAGAATTTTTGTCTTGAATTTTTTATATCCGGGAATCATAAGCAGATAGAAATCCGTTTCCTGCCGATTGCTGAGAAACAGATTTTTGCAGATGGTAGCGTGTAGTGCTTCATCAATATCCGCACAGACTTCCATGGTCATAGCGGCTTCGTGGTCAATTCGCTGGTAGGGTATATTCAGTTCATCCAGAAAATCATAAGTCCGTATTTCCTTTTCCAATCGCCCGGATACATCTTTTGGGCGTCCGTTTTGTAAAATCAGCATAGCATGAGCCCTTTCTTTGAAAATGTAAATTTTACAGATATCATAAATCAAAAGATGGGGAATGGCAACTAATAAATGATAAAAAATTCTTCTCATTGAACACATCAAAATGCCGATATATATAATAGAAATATTTGTGGCAGGGAGAGTGTGAATATGCAGATTGACAGTTTTGGTAATGTGCGGACTGATACAATGGAACTGTTTGTCAAGAAAAATAAACTGGCGGGAGGGGTATCTGGTCAGGAGGATGATTCGCCAATCACTCTGGGTAAAACCACGCATACGAAAAAAGAGTGGGAAGAAATGATGCGCAGGCTGGATCGGTATTTTGAA
The DNA here is from genome assembly GCA_945868305.1 of uncultured Lachnospiraceae bacterium. Taxonomy (GTDB): domain Bacteria; phylum Bacillota; class Clostridia; order Lachnospirales; family Lachnospiraceae; genus Roseburia_D. The sequence continues at coordinate 925 of CAMBKU010000114.1, forward strand.
ACAGTGAAAGAGGAACAGAAAATTCGCGCAAAAAAATTGAAAAAGCAGGAAGAAGAAGAAAAGTTTTATGCAAAACAGGAATGGCAGGCGAAAGAAAGGCAAAAACGTCTGCTAAAAGAGGAGGATGAACATAATACCACAAAGCAGCTTCTTGCGGCGAAAGAACGCTATATGGCAACACCGGAGGAACTGGCGGAGGGAGAGTACGAAATCAGCAGCCGGGACACGGGAGCTACTTATAAATTTCAATCGAAAAAATGGTAAAGCGGTGATATGAAAACGGAGCCGATGATTTGTAAAAACAGGTCATTGTCTCCTTTTTTTTGTAAAATCCGGGACGGTATAGGAATTGACAAAATATGACCGATAGCATATAATAACAATAGTTATATAACAAATGATATATATCAATATTATAGGAAGAAGGAGAAAATATATGCCGCCAAAAAGAAAGGTCGCAAAAGAGGATATTGCAGATGCCGCAATAAATATTGTGCGTGAGAGTGGAGCGTCCGCTCTGAATGCGAGAGCAGTTGCTACTAAGCTTGGCGTTTCTACGCAGCCCATTTTTTCGCATTACGAAACGATGGAGATGTTGAAGAGGGATGTTATCCGTTTTGCACATGAAATTTACCAAAGCTATTTGGAGCAGGATATGAAAAGTGGTGAATTTCCGCCTTACAAAGCAAGCGGAATGGCTTATATACGTTTTGCAAAAGAGGAAAAAGAACTGTTTAAACTGCTCTTTATGCGTGACCGTTCCGGGGAAGAAATATCGGATAACTTTGATGAAGTCAGACCGATTATACAAATAATACAGAAAAATACAGGGCTGAGTGAACAGGATGCCTCGCTGTTTCACCTTGAAATGTGGGCTTATGTTCACGGTATTGCTACTATGACGGCGACCTCTTATCTGGAACTGGAGAAAGAAACAATCAGCAGAATGTTAACAGATGCCTATATGGGGATGAAAGAAAGATACTGTGGAAAGGATGAGTAATGAAATGAGAAAAATATATCTTGATAACATACGATGGGCGACAGTAATGCTTGTACTTGTTTATCATGTTTGTTATATGTTCAACGGTGTTGGGATTTTTGGAGGAATTCCGGATGCGGAAAGTATACCAGCTTTTGATGCATTGACTTATGTCGTGTACCCGTGGTTTATGGTATTGCTTTTTCTCATTGCAGGTATGAGTGCGCGGTATGCGCTGCAAAATCGAACCAGTAAGCAGTTTTTCCGTGAACGGACAAGGAAACTTTTGGTTCCGTCCACGCTCGGGCTTTTTGTATTGCATTGGATCACGGGCTATTTCAATATAAAAATGGGCGGAGGTCTGGAATATATGCCTTCTTTTTTGGTATATCCGATTTCAGTCATGAGTGGTGGTGGCCCGTTATGGTTCATTCAGATGTTATTTTTGTTTTCCTGTATTCTTCTGTTGCTGAGAAAACTGGATAAAAACGACAGGATATGGAACTTATGCAGAAAAGCGAATATTATCCTCATTTTTTTGCTTTTTATCTTGATTTGGGGAGCAGCTCAGATTTTAAATATGCCGGTATTGACTACATATCGTTTTGGAATTTATTTTGTAGCATTTTTAATCGGTTATTATGTGTTTTCCCATGAGGAAGTACAAAATGCCATAGAAAAGGTACGTATCCCAATGTTGGTTATTGCCATTATAGCTGCCATTGCGTATACCGTTTATTATTACGGTAGCAATTATGCAGAGCCGGAATGTCTGCAAAGTGTGTTCACCAATTTATATCTTTGGATTGTTGTACTTGCAGTCATAGGATGCAGCAAAAAGTATTTCAATCAGGAAACGGAATTTACGAAATATATGGCAAAATCCAGCTTTGGAATTTATGTTTTGCATTATCCGGTACTGATAGTTATCTGCTATATTTTGCAATACCACTGCAATTTTGCCGCAATATGGAATTACGTGATTGCTCTTGTAGCGGATGTGGTGATTACCTTTGCTTTGAATGAAGGCATAAGAAGAATCCCTGTGATACGCTATCTGGTACTGGGACAGAAAGGGAAATATTCCCATGACTGATTTCCTGAATAAGGCAGTAAAGATATATAGTCAGAAATTCGGGCAGCATGCATATATTAAAGAAGGTATTATGAAAGAACATTTTGTACCATAATGTAGGGTAAAAATGAGTTGGGGGGCAGATGAATATGACAAAAATCTGGGCACATCGTGGGGCATCCGGTTATGCACCGGAAAATACAATGGAAGCCTTTCAGTTGGCGAATACAATGCAGGCAGACGGGATTGAATTGGATGTTCAGCTTACGAAAGACGGAGAAATCGTAGTTGTTCATGACGAGGCCATTGATCGTGTCAGCGATGGAAAAGGGAAAGTACGGGATTATACATTAAAGGAACTGAAGACACTTCATTTTAACAGGACACATCCGGAGTATAAGGATGCCAGAATACCGACTTTACGGGAGGTTCTGACTTATGTAAAGATGACTCCTATGACCGTAAATATAGAGCTAAAGACCGGAGTAATCTTTTATGAGGGATTGCCGGAAAAAACAATGGCTTTGGTTAAAGAACTTGAAATGGAAAAACGTGTCATTTATTCATCCTTTAATCATTATACGATTCGGGATATCAAAAAATTAAACCCGGAGGCAAAAACAGGACTGCTATATGCAGACGGATATATTGATATGCCGATGTATGCCGCGGCACTTGGGGTGGATGCGCTGCATCCCGCACTTCATAATCTGTGGTATCCGGATTTTATTCGTCTTTCCAGAGAAAAAAATTTAAAACTTCATGTGTGGACGGTGAACCGGGAAGCAGATATGAAAAAACTGTATGAGCTTGGTATTGATGCAATCATTACCAACTATCCGGATAAGGCGCGGGAAGTCCGGGAAGCCTTGTAGTTACTGTAGGTGTTTTTTTATCAAAAGTAGGAAAAATAATTGCCTTCTGGCAGATTTTAGGAATCTGTCAGGAGGCTTTTTTTGACACTGAATCCATATATGGATAGAAAGGGCAAAAATGTAAGAAAAAGGAAGTTAAAACGAGAAGATTTCTCAATAACATACGATACTTTTTGGTAAGAGGATGCTATAATGTGTTAGCACTGACTAACCAAAGAGAATGCGTCAAGTGCCTGAGATGGAAAACAAAAAGACGGAGGAATTTAAAAATGAATCAAAACAACAAACTCACAATACCGGACTTAATATCAATAGGTGTATTTACCGCCCTGTATTTTGTGCTGGTAGCGATAGCCACTTTTGTGACGGGAGTGATTATACCGGGACTTTCCTATGTACTGCTTCCTGCGGTAGCTGCGTTGATTTCAGGAAGCGTATATATGCTGCTTTCCGCAAAGGTACAGAAATTTGGAGCGATTACCATTATGGGAATGGTCATGGGACTGTTTTTCTTTGTATCAGGACATTTTATTCTGTCATTTGCTGCGAATATCGTGTGTGGTATTGTTGCAGATATCATTGCTTTGAGTTGTAAATATAAGAAAAAGGTGATATTGCTTGTCAGCTATACCGTATTTTCCTATGGGTTGACAGGACCTGTTTTGCCCCTGTGGTTTATGAAGGATAAATATGTGGCAAATCTGGTAGAAAGAGGAAAAGATATGGCTTATATCGACCGGGTATTTTCACATATCAATATGGGTACTTTCTGGCTTTGTATAGTTGCCATTTTAGTTGCGGCAGTCATTGGAGGATTGTTCGGGCAGAAAATGGTAAAGAAACATTTTGCAAAGGCAGGTATTGTATAGATGTTTCAGCTTCATCCTTTAACAAAATTATATTTATTGCTGTTATCCAACCTGCTTTTATTTTTGCGTGTGGATATCAAAACAGAAATGGTGATGACACTTTTATTCCTGCTCCCGTTTTTGGGGTATGGGAAGGTGAAAAATGCTTTAAGGCTTGCAGGGTTTTACTATGGCTGTATTCTGGTAGATTTGTTTTTGCTGCCGCATCTTGAAGGTTATGCGGCAGTATGGGTATCTATGATTGTGGTGTCTTTACGCATGATGCTTCCCTGCATCATTGCAGGAGCATATGCTTTTTCCACGACGACCATTGGGGAATTTGTCTGTGCCATGAGAAAAATAAAGGTGCCGGAGAGCGTTATCATTCCCTGTATGGTTATTATCCGTTTCTTCCCGACAATAAGGGAAGATTACAGACAGATTCGCAATGCCCTGGCATATCGGGGCATTGCTTCCGGAAAAGGAGCGCTTTTGCTGCATCCGATACAGTCTTTGGAATACATCCTGATGCCACTTCTTATGAACGGGAATAATGTGGCACAGGATTTGTCGATTTCTTCTCTGACAAAGGGAATCGGGCTTACCGGAAAGCATACCTGCATGACGGAGATTTCAATGAAAAAGCTGGATGTATGCTATATGCTTGTGACGTTACTTCCGTTTCTTATATTTGCAGGAGGAAAAGTATGATGGAATCGTTTATCTACGGAAAAGGAATTGCATATCAATATAAAAACGCAGAAAAAAAGCAGTTAGAGAGCTTTGATTTTAAAGTAAGACAGGGTGAATGTGTGGTTTTTTGCGGCAAAAGTGGAAGCGGGAAAACGACACTTACCAGAATATTAAACGGGTTAAGCCCTAATTTTTTTCCTGGAACGCTGGAGGGCAGTGGAGCCTGTCTTGGGATTAAATTCGGAGAGGCAAAAATAGAAAATTATGTACCATTTGTGGGGAGTGTTTTTCAGAATCCAAAAACCCAGTATTTTAATGTGGATACTACGGCGGAGTTGGCGTTTCCCTGCGAAAATATGGGGTATGAGCCAGCGGAAATCAGAAAGCGTGTGGAGGAAAAGGCAAAAGAATTTTTGGTGGAACATTTGCTTGGCAGGAGCATTTTTCAATTATCCGGTGGAGAAAAACAGCGGATTG
>CAMBKU010000115.1 GCA_945868305.1 uncultured Lachnospiraceae bacterium
ACGGTGGTGTGAGAGGTCGGAATTTCTCAATCATGAGAAATTCCTCCTACTCGATACGTCTTCTTTTTGACAGAAGTGCGTGAGAAGAAATGTGGAACTTCCGGAGAGAAACAGTTGGCTTAACAGCATTCCCATCAGATAAGCTCGAATGCCGTAGAGCGGAACAAAGATATAAATGCTTAAAATGCGGATGATACTACCAAGCAAATTCAGGGCGAATGTAATACTGGGTTTGCCGATGCCATGCAGGATGCTGCTTAAGGTTGTGGACAGAAACAAAAAAGGACAAATCCAGCTTAACGTGATAATGAATGTGCCTGCCAGGGTGTTTCCGAAAATTTGTTCTCCAATGAAACGTCCGGTCAAAAGAAAGAACAGCGTACTCATAAGACCAAGAATCATGCAGGATTCTATGGTCTTTTTAATTGCCTTAAAAATTAAATCATGATTCTTTTTTGCCTTAGCTTCTGAAATGGCGGGAAGCAACATGACAGAGACAGAATTGGTCAGTACGTTTGGAAACAGGATCATAGGCAGTGCCATGCCGGTCAAAATGCCAAAGACGCTTAAAGCTTCTTCCTGGGTATAGCCAAACATCCGAAGGCGTGAGGGAATTAAAAGAGATTCCAGACTCTGGAAAAAATTTAAGGCAACTTTGTTTGCAGTAAGGGGCAGGGAAAAGAGGGCAACGTTTTTTAACATAGCATGAAAACTCCCGGCATGTTTCTGAAAGCGCACAATAGTAATGCAGAAAAGAGCGGAAAAAATCTCTCCGCATACAATTCCCCATACGGCGGTTTCCGGTGTGAGGGAGGAGCCTTTTTCCTGGCAGATTAGATAGATGACATAAACAGAGGCTACCCGCACTACCTGTTCCAATAATTGGGAAACGGCAGGAATTGCAGCCTTTTTTGCACCATAGTAGTATCCGTTGACACAGGCATGGATGGCGGAAAAGGGCAGAGAGTATGCCATAATCTGTAGAAGCGGTGTACAACGTGTTTCGTTCAGATAGTTTTCGGCAAGAAAGGCTGCGTTTTGATACAAAAATATTCCTGTAAGAAAAGATGCCGAGATAGAGAGAAAAAATCCCGCATAAAGGCAGGTGAAAGCTTCTCTGGTGTGTTTTTTTGCAAATTTTTCTGCGGCAAATTTGGAAACGGAGGTTTGGATGCCGGAGGAAGTTAAGGAGACACAAAGAGCCATCAGTGGGAAAATTAACTGGTAAATTCCTAGGCCCTCTGCACCAATGGTGCGACTTAGGAATATTCTATAAAAGAAACCTATTACCCTGCAAAAAACGCCTGCGAGGGTGAGAAGCAGGGTTCCTGTAATCAGAGAATTTTTGAGAAGCAGGCTGCGTTTCAAGGAAAAGACCTCCTTTGGATGATGATAAGCTGGTCGGATTCTTTTTAATATATGTTGCACAAAAATGGGAAAGAACTAAATATGAGCCAAAAATGGAGGGAATAAAATGCCGGGAATGATATATCTGGATCATGCGGCAACCACGCAGATTGCGCCGGAAGTATTGGAGGCCATGCAGCCTTTTTTATTCGGAAAATACGGTAATGCGTCCACACTGTATGATCTGGGAAAAATTAGCAGAGAGGCTGTCGAAAATGCAAGAAGGCAGACAGCGGAGGTGATAGAGGCCAAACCGGAGGAGATTTATTTTACTTCCGGTGGGAGCGAGGCGGACAACTGGGCATTGAAAACGGCTGCCCGGATGTACCGCAGGAGAGGAAATCACATTATCACGACAAAAATCGAACATCATGCAGTGCTAAATACTTGCAAAGCATTGGAACAGGAAGGATTTCAGGTTACATACCTGAATGTGGATGAGGAAGGCAGGGTGAAGTTAGAGGAACTAAAGCGTGCCATACGTCCGGGGACGATTTTAATCTCGGTTATGTATGCAAACAATGAAATCGGGACCATACAGCCTATTGCAGAAATTGCAGAGATTGCAAGAAAGAGACAAATTCTGTTTCACACAGATGCCGTGCAGGCCTATGGACAGATACCGATTTCTGTACGGGAGATACCGGTGGATATGCTGAGTACCAGCAGTCACAAGCTCTATGGACCTAAGGGGGTTGGATTTTTGTATGTAAGGGAAGGGATACCTTTAAAATCCTTCATTGACGGTGGGGGACAGGAGAGAGGCAAACGTGCCGGAACAGAAAATGTACCTGGAATCGTAGGCTTTGGAAAAGCAGCAGAGATGGCAAGACTCGAGATGCCGTATCGTATGGCAAGAGAAGAAAAATTAAGGGATGATTTAATAAAAATGGTATTGAGGGAAATCCCCTATGCCAGATTGAATGGTGGGAGAAAAAACCGGCTGCCAAACAATACAAATTTTTGTTTTCAGTTTGTGGAGGGCAGCAATCTTTTGGTTTTATTGGATATGAAAGGAATCTGTGCTTCAACAGCATCTGCCTGTTCAGCAGGTGAAAAACCGGTGTCTCATGTGCTGCGGGCTATCGGAGTACCGGAGGAGGTTGCACACGGTTCCTTACGTTTGACGCTGGGAAAAAATACGACACCGGAAGAAATCGGCTATACAGTGGAGTGTTTGAAGGACTGTGTCAGCAAATTAAGGGAGAAATCTCTTGCTTACCGGGAATACGAGAAATCTATGCAATCCGGTAGAAAAGGCGAAAGAGGTATGTTAGAATAATGGAAGCAAAATGAAAAGGAACGAAACGATGAAAGAAAGAGTGGTAATTGGGCTGTCGGGAGGAGTGGACTCCTCCGTGGCAGCATATTTGTTGAAAGAGCAGGGCTATGAGGTGCTTGGTGTTACGATGCAAATCTGGCAGGATGAAAGAGAATTTGAAGAAAAGGAAAAAGAAGGTTGCGGCGGCATTACGGCAGTGGAAGATGCAAGACGTGTGGCAGCGCAGCTTGGTATTTCGCATTCGGTATTGAATTTTAAACCGGAATTTAAAGCACATGTTATGGATTATTTTGTGGCGGAATATCTGCGGGGGCGTACGCCCAATCCCTGCAATGCCTGCAACCGTTATGTAAAGTGGGAGGCGCTGTTAAAAAAAGCGGGAGAACTTGGAGCAGATTATATTGCTACAGGGCATTATGCAAGAATTGTAAAGCTTCCGAATGGAAGATATACAATAAGGACATCCGTGACAGCGGCAAAGGATCAGACCTATGCACTTTATAATCTGACACAGGAACAGCTTTCCCACACATTGATGCCGGTGGGAGAGTACAGTAAGGAGGAAATTCGTACTATTGCGGAGCGCATAGGACTTTCTGTGGCACATAAAGCGGAAAGTCAGGAAATTTGTTTTATTCCGGATCATAACTATGCGGCGTTTATTGAACGGGAAGCCGGGGGAAAAGTTCCGCCGAAGGGAAATTATGTGGATAAAGACGGAAATATATTAGGGCAGCATGAGGGAATCACGCATTATACGATTGGACAACGCAAAGGGCTTGGCATTGCGCTTGGCAGGCATGTTTTTGTGACGGAAATCCGCCCCGAGACGAATGAAGTTGTATTGGGAAATAATGAAGACGTGTTTGGCACGGAAGTATTTGCAGACAATATAAATCTCATGTCTGTTCCTGCTATCGAAGGAAAGATGCGTTTTATGGGAAAAATCCGCTATGCACATAAAGGTGCGCCCTGTACCGTGGAAATGGCAGAGCCAGGTGTGCTGCACTGTACATTTGATGAACCGCAGAGGGCAGCAACACCGGGACAGGCGCTGGTTTTATATGATGGAGATGTGGTTGCCGGCGGGGGACTGATACGATAAAGGAAAATCGTTTATCCTCAAGCCTGGACAATTTACAATGGTATAAATTCCGGTTTTCGGTTTTTAAATACCGTATAGTAGGAAAAACCGCATTCTTTCAAAATACCCGGAACCTTCTCGAAGTCGAAGGCGACATGCTCCGGCTTGTGGGCATCAGCGCCGATGGTAATGATCTCACCACCGAGCTCGTGATAACGTTTTAAAATTTCTTCACAGGGATTGGGGTGCCCGAGTCCATATTTAAGGCCACCCGTATTGATTTCAATTCCCTTGCCGAGAGAAATCAGTTTTTTTAAAATTTCATCTAAGACGTCTGCGTATTTAGAATAGGAATAATCTGCATTGCGGTTCGGACCATATCGCACTACATAATCAATATGACCGTAGACGTCAAAGCCGGAAAAAGCGTCAATATTTTCAAGGATAGAGACGAAATATTCGGTATAGGCTTCTTTTTCGGTCTTTCCTTCAAAAAAAGCAAAAAAGTAAGGGTCCTGGCCGTGAACAACATGTGAGGAGCCGATGACAAAATCAAAGGGATACTTTTCCAGCAGTTCTGTGAGCATGGCGGCAAGATGAGGCTGCAGACCAAGTTCGACGCCCCAAAGGATGGGGATGGAGGAAGCGTATTTTTCCTTCAGTGTCATAATTTTTTTGTAATAAGTCGGAAAATCAAGAAGAAAGCTTTCCGGTTCTTCCGGGTAATCGTAATCAAAATGATCCGTAAAGCAGATGCCGTCCAGACCTTTTTTTATAGCACTTTCTATCATAAGTTCCGGTGGCGTATCGCTGTCACCGGAGAAAGCACAGTGCATGTGGGTGTCCCAAAGCATGACGAATCCTCCTGTTTCGTATTGTCTGATTCCTGCAAAAGCAGGTACTGTCTAACGTTATTATAGGAATAAAACGAGTCTTTTTTCAAGTGTTAAGCCGGGAAAACTGAAAAGATAAACGATTTTTGCACGATTGTTCCAACAAAAAAAGAAAATTGCATGGAGAGAAAAACAATTCCTTATACATATTATACAGAAAAGCGCATAGTGATTTAAACATTTTGTCAAAATAAGCAGGAAGCATAGTAGAAATACTTGTAAAATGTGTTAGAATACGAATTGTGGAGAAAAGAAATGGTGAAAAAATTAACAAAGTGTAGAAACCCACTTGAATTTTATAATGAAATTAGTTAGAATAATAGCAGTTGGGTAAACCAGCCCAAAGAAAAAGAATCTTAATCATTTAAATTTTAGGAGGAATTAAGACATGGCAGTAAGAGTAGCAATTAATGGTTTCGGCCGTATCGGTCGTCTTGCATTCAGACAGATGTTTGGAGCAGAAGGATACGAAGTAGTAGCAATCAACGATTTGACAAGCCCGAAAATGCTGGCACACTTGTTAAAATATGATTCATCTCAGGGTAAATATGAATTAGCTGATAAAGTATCTGCTGGTGAAGATTCTATCACTGTTGATGGAAAAGAAATCAAAATCTACGCTTTCCCGGATGCAAATAACTGCCCATGGGGAGAATTAAAAGTAGACGTTGTATTAGAGTGCTCTGGCTTCTATACAAGCAAAGAAAAAGCACAGGCTCACATCAATGCTGGTGCTCGTAAAGTTGTTATCTCAGCTCCGGCTGGAAACGACCTTCCTACCATTGTTTACAATACAAACCACACTACATTGAAAGCAACAGATACTATCATTTCTGCAGCTTCCTGTACAACAAACTGCTTAGCACCTATGGCTGATGCATTAAATAAATATGCTCCGATCCAGTCTGGTATCATGGTAACAATCCATGCTTACACTGGTGATCAGATGACTCTTGACGGACCTCAGAGAAAAGGCGACTTAAGAAGATCTAGAGCAGCAGCAGTAAACATCGTTCCGAACAGCACCGGTGCTGCAAAAGCGATCGGACTTGTTATTCCGGAATTAAACGGAAAATTAATCGGATCTGCTCAGCGTGTTCC
>CAMBKU010000116.1 GCA_945868305.1 uncultured Lachnospiraceae bacterium
GTATGTTTATAGATTTTTTCCTACTTTTTACATATGAATAAGAGGACTTATGAGCAAAAAAATAGGATACGGCATTTTACCGTATCCTCCTGACCTAATATTTACCCCTTACAATCGAAATACCAGACAAAAATTCATGCCATCTTCACATCGCTCAGCGAAGATATCTCCCTCCATTTTCTGCATAATTTGTCTACCAATATATAACCCAAGACCATTTCCCTGTTTTGCACCTACATTGCTGCCCCGATAAAAGCTGTCAAATAAATGTGGTAATTCCCTCTCTGCGATTGGTTCTCCTGAGTTGAATACTCGTACTACCTGACAATAATCTTCCTCATAAAAATCAATGGAAATTTTGACACCATCCCCATACTTAAAAGCATTTTCCATCAAGTTTTCCATCACCTCAAATGCCCGTTCCACATCTCCCCTAAGCAGACGATTCTCAAATTCTCCAATTGCGAATTCCGTCATCCTTAATCTGCATTTCGGAGCATAGTTTTCTCGAATCTTATCTACAAAATCTTTCAGATAAAACTCACCGTTTTCTACTTCGATTGAAATGACTTCCTCGCTGGAAGCAGTGATAATTTCTTTCACAAAATTCTCTATTTCCTGCGCATGAACCTCAATCTGCCCCGCCGCATATACCTGCTCCTCTCTCGTATTATAAATATCCTCCCGCAATGCTTTTGCATAAAGTTTAATGGCAGAAAGCGGTATTTTAATATCATGAGACAGGGAAAGCAGCAACATTTTTTTCTCCCGGACAAGCTTAAGTTCCTTTACTCTTGCGCTATTTAAGGTATCCCGAAGCATGGAAATCCCCCATATGAACCTGCCAAAGTAACGATTTTTATTTTCCTCAAGCTCTCCTGTGAGATGTCCCTTCGCCAATTCATAGGGCATCTCTCCAAACATGTGAAACGGTCTTAATATCTTTGCCCGTATATAAGCAAGAAGCCCCATCACCAAAACGAATATGACAAAAAGCATTCCCTCCACTGCAAAAAGAATGTCTCTATCCGTCGTTTCCACAATATAATCAAAGCGCAAGAGACCCTTTATCTCCTGATTTAAAATAAGGGGCCAAACACTGCTGTGAACCCCATTATGATTCTGATAAAATGCAGTCAGCTTGTCGGGATCTGCCGTCTCCTCCCACGGAAGAAACGACAGTTCCTTAATATACTGATACTCTGAAAGGTCAATCGGAAAAAAACCTCCCTGATTGATGCATTCCTGCATCACCTGATTCATCTCCACTTTATATGTCAGATCATCTGTTTCCTTCCTCTGCCCAAATTCCAGATAAAACAGGACTGCAAGACAAAGGTAGGCAAGGACCACGCCTGCCAGTATCCAGTTATATTTCTTCATACCGATACCCTACTCCCCACACGGTCTGTATTCTTTTCGGCTTTTTCGGTTCTGCTTCAATCTTATCCCGAAGCATTTTGATATGTACCGTGAGTGTCTGATTCTCGCTAAAGCTATCAATCCCCCATATCTGCTGGAACAAAAAATCCTTGTGCAGAGTCTTTCCCGGATGTTCTACCAAAAGCAAAAGAAGCTCATACTCTTTTCCCGTTAATGAAAGCTCTCTGCCATCCAAAAACACCTGCTTTGCCTCCTTGTCAACAGAGAGTCCGCCGGAATGAATCACCGCATTTTTTTGCTTCAAATCATAATTTCTCCGCATTAATGCCGTAACTTTTGCCTCTAAAATGTCCATATCCACCGGCTTTTCTACATAATCATCCGCTCCCAGGAGAAATCCATTCATCTTATCCTCCTTATCTACCCGGGCACTTAAGAAAAGAATCGGCATACTGCTTTGTTCACGTATGGCAGAACAGGTAGCAAAACCATCCATACCGGGCAGCATGACATCCAATATGACAAGCTTTACCTGTTCTGCTTCCAGAAACTCAAGTGCCGCCTCGCCGGAGCAGACGCCCTGCACCTGATATCCTGCTTTCTCTAAAAAAGCGCACATCAATGCGTTTAACTCCGTATGATCCTCCACCAAGAGAATATCTGTCATACTTTACCCTCCTTTATCGGATTAGAAGCCCATCTCCATCAGCCATGCTGAAATCTGACGTTCTCTTTCCTTTGTCTCCTCCTCAGATGTAAACTTTCCAAAGGTGTATTCACCTTTGATATTTCCATCTTCAATATATAATACTCTGTCCGTCTTCGCTGCCACCTTCATATCATGTGTCACTAACATGACCGTTGTTCCCTCTGCATTAATGCGATTTAACTCCCGCATAACCTCTCTCGAATTTTGCTGATTCAATGCACCGGTTGGCTCATCCGCAAAAATCATCCTTGGATGATTGATCAAACTTCTACAGATACATGCCCTTTGCAATTGACCTCCGGACACCTCGTTGATATCATTTTCCGCAATCTCGCTGATACCGAGCTTTTGCATCAATTCTTTTGCACGACAGTTAATCTTGGCACGACGTTCTCTTCCCTTGCCATGCTTTGACTGATATGCCGGCAAAATTATATTATCATAAATACTCAAATTTTTTAACATATACATCTGCTGAAAAATAAATCCCATCTCATCCAGACGCACATCGCTCATTTCGGATGCATTCAGGCTGCTAATATCCCTGCCGAAAAAACTTACTTTTCCGGCAGTCGGCGCATCCATACCGCTAACCGCATAAAGAAGTGTAGATTTACCAGAACCGCTTGGTCCCATGATTGCCACCATCTCTCCTTCTTTAATTTCCAAATTGACATTGCGAAGTACATTGTTCTGCCTCTTGTTGATAACATACGTCTTACACAGATCCTTTACTACTAATGAATTCATTTTATCATCTTCCTCCCTGTTATTCTACATTTACTTCTTTTACATCTACGTTATTAACGCCTCCTGCACACAGGAATGCTGACACTCCTGTTACCGCCAACAACAATAATGGATAAATAAGATACGCTTCTACCGGATTTACCCGGAGTTTAATCTTTGCTGCTCCCATCATGGCAAAAACCTGTCCGACGGTAACTGGTCCAAGCAGCTTCGACAGCAGTGTTCCAAGCAGAATCGCTGCCACCAGAAGGAGCAAAATACGTGACATCTGCCAGCTTCTGAGTGAACGGTTTCGAAGTCCGATGCTCTTTAGCAAGGCAATATCTCCTCTCTCCTTAGTCATCATTGTCTTCATCATTAAGACCGTAATAAGACTGTTAATTACCAGCACAATACCTGTAATTGCATAAATCAGCATATCCATCTGCTTTGTGATATCACCAATCATACCATCTATACATTCCTGTGCATTCATTATTTTATAGTTAGGGAATATGTCTTTGATTCGCTCATAAGCTTCCCCGCTTTCCATATCTGCAACCTCTGCCTGGAGAACAAAAACTCCTGACATATATTCTTCCCGCAGATTTGCAGCTCGGCTCACACGATACCCGTTTCCCATATTCATCATACTCTCGAAAGTACCTGTGATAACGAATTCTTCTACCCCATCCGGATATTGGAAATAGACAGAATCTCCGATGGATACACCCATTTCTTCCGCAGTAATCTCTGTAATCATAAGTTCATTTGCCAAAACAGGTTCTCGCCCATCTAACAAATCATATGACCTGTCCCATGAACCAATCTCCTGAAGTGTCATATAGTTGTAGAGTTCCTCCGGATCAGACGCATAACACGGAATCAGATACCCTACATCAGCTCCTGTCTCTGCTTCGACTCCATGTTCACGCATAGTCTCCTCCAGTTCGTTCAGATCTGCCTGTATCACTTCCACCTTTTTTCCCGCAACATAGGCATCCCCATGCCCCATATCGATATAAACATCGGAAGGCGACATACTGAACTGACTGATAATTCCATCGCTTTTTAGCGTATGTAATGCACTGAGCGGCAGTAAAATCAGCATTGTACCGATACAAAAGGTTATCATCAGAACAACAAAACGCTTCGGCGCACTTAAAATGTCATTGCATGCCATATAAAAATGTGGTTTCATCCGTTTTCTTTTCCACAATTTCAAAGAATTCTTTACCTGATAACGCTCCCCGGTTGAACCATTCCGTATCGCATCAATCGCAGAAAAACGTCTCAGCTTTCGTGTACTTGAATAGCAAAATGCTAATACGATTCCTACAATCCCGGCTGCACAAAGCACATGCACCAAATAATTCTCCTTTGCATTCTCCACCACAAGATTAACAATCGCCTGTCCCAGAAGCATCTCACCAAATGGAAAACTGCAAATCAGCCCAACAACGGCACCCAGTATAGAAATTCCGAAGTATTTTATCATATAAATACCACGAATCCCCGCTTCCCTCATACCGATTGCTTTCATAATCCCGATTTCCTTGTAATCCTCCTGCAACGTAAATACAATCGTAAAACGCAACACCAAAAATGCAATCAAAATAAGACAAATGCTGACAATAATCAATATGCCTGCAATTAGCATATCCATCACATAGCACATGGATACCAGGTTTTTTTCAATATTGGTAATCAGATTAAAATCCTGCTTCTTCCAGTCTGCCTTAAAGGCTTCTTCATCAGCGTAATTCACACAGTAAATATTCGTATGTGTTAAATTCTCCTGCTTTGCAAACTTTTTATAATCCTCCTCTGTAATAAGGAGTCGCTTAATTCCCATCATCGGACTGCCAAATACGACATCCTTAGTAATTGCAGCAATTGTAAACTCCTGCTCTATCTCACCGACACGGATACTGACTCTGTCTCCGACAACCAGATGATTTTCCTCTGCCTCCACCTTAGAAAACGCAATTTCTCCGTTTTTTAAGTGAATCGGCTTGCCCTCTCTGTCAAATGCCTTCATAAAATTCTCCGGCATCGCCTGTATCACTAACGTATTTGTTCGCTCATACTTGTCTGCCTTCTCATCTGCTGCTTCCAAAATGGATATCCGGTCGTCCGTAACATTAAAGGTATCTACCACCTCATACTCTGCAACCTCTCTATTGCTCTCCAGATAATCCGCAATGGTATCCTCTGTTCCGTCCGTCAGTGCTATCGTAAAGTAATCAGGAACCTTCGATATTCCGATAAAATAGTCTACCGCCCCCGTCACTGCCATCATGTTGCTGACACTGCTGGCAAGAAACGTTGTGGCTAAAATGATGAACAGTAACAAGATAAAATTCATCGTCCGCTTTCGCTTCAAATCCTTTTTTAATATCCGAAAAAACATTTTCTTCTCTCTCCTTGCTTTCTTTTTCATACCGGTATTGTTTAGCTTGTTTGAAGTTTAGCAGAACAATTATTAAATAATCCTTAAATTCCCAAAAAAATTAGGATATTATTTTGAACAAATGAACTTCTTAATTAGATGCGAAACTCTTAATTCCGGTGCTTTTTTCAGCAATATGTTTTTGCATCCATACTTTCCATCATAATACCACAAATGCTCACCTTTTCTTTCTCTTTGCATATTT
>CAMBKU010000117.1 GCA_945868305.1 uncultured Lachnospiraceae bacterium
GCGCTTTCATCTCGGTAATTGAATTGCCGAGGATTCCCGCTTATTATCCTAAAAGTTCTATGCCCTATGATTTTCTGCCATTACCCAGGCAAATGCTTTCGCAGTTCTTATGTCCGGTTCTCTAAAATGATTTCCCTGATTCCACTCCAGAGTACAGTTTATCCCGCATTTCGTGAGCCAATCATATCCTTTTTGGATACAATTCCCAACCTGCGACATCACAGGATTTCTTGTTTTTTCTTCTCTGTCTCCAAGACTCAGGTAAACTGTCTTACTTTTTATCTCGTGTTCTTTCATATAATCAATAAATCCTGGAAACCAGACAGATGGTGAGGCGGCAGCAACTCCGGAGAAGATATCTGTCTGGTATACCGTCCATAATGAAAATAAACCAGCAAGGGAGTATCCTCCGATGTAGTATGTCTTACTTTTGTCTGTGCATAATGTCAGAATCTGCTCCAGTGTCCTGGCAGCACCATTGCCAAAATCTTCATTTCCAAACACCGCCGGTGCTTTCCACGGAGACAGCTCATAGTTCCAGTCATCAACTTTCGCAGCAATAAATCTGAAGTCTATGGAAGTCCGTTTTTTGATTTCCTCAACCTCATTTTCAAGTCCAGATAATTCATGGTCACCAGTCAACTGAATCAAAACAGTATCCGCATCTGGATTTCCATACTCATATATAGTCACCATTGATTTTCTCTCCATAGCAACAATATTCTGTATCGATAATATCTAACCCGCAAACAACCTTAAAATTTTCTAATTTCACCGAATCCATTCTTTTAATGCCGCTGAAACTTTTTTATCGATATCTTTTCTTGCAGCTTCGCACTCATCCGGATATTCTTTTGCAGCTCTGAAAACGAATTTCAGGACAAATTTAACTCCTATAGGCAATGCAATACGCAGCATAGATTCCGGTAATACAAAATGGGTGCCGTGCTCATAAATCAAAGTTTCGTATTCGCAGGTATGAGGGCGTTCTTTTAATCGCTGATCCATACGGCGGATATATTTTCCTGCTTCCCAGAAGGAATCATCATCTGCACCTACAAGGATTAATTTTCCTTTTATATTCTCTACCTTTATCATTTCTTCTTCCGTGTGTTTTCGCGCCTTTTCTGAATCAATGAACAAACAGGTGGAGCGCTCGATATCGCCTGAACCTTTGGTTTCTTCCTCTACTTTTTTCCAGTATTCCGGGTGTTCATATACGAATGGCATATAGGCAAGCGGCTCTCCCTTCCATGAAAGAGTCGAAGCATTTGGAACTGGCCATTCTTTACAGCCGTCTTTTTTCCCCTGTTCGAAGCCCTGCCATACAAAATCACTACCAGTGAAACTAACCGTCAGCGTAATATCTGGAAAATATGACGCAGCTACCAACGCATCCATACCCGTTGTACTTATTCCCATAATCCCGATCTTACAATTTCCATGATTCTGTAACCATTTGATAGCTGTCTCAATTCGTTCCAGCGGATAATTCACATGACTGTAATTCTTTCTTCCCGGAGATGTACAGAGAACATTTACCCCATTTCTATGAAGCCACTTCGCGCCGCACTTTGCCATGTAATCATTAGGATCATCCCCAAACAATCCGATTACTGCGCAGTCTGCACCTTTGGGATTCTCATAATAGGTGCCATAAAAACCATCTTTTTCGTTTTCAAAAAACTGTTTTTTCATATATCTTCTACCACCTTGAAACAAATTCCAACGTTTTCACAAGTGAATCCATTCTGGCTTTTCGTCCGTTTTCTTTGTTTTTTCCTCTATCGCCTTTGAAAAACTTTGCGCTCGGCAAGACTTCCCGCTGTCAGTGCCAGTTCTGCTCCTTTTGAGATGCCCCACAGTCCAACTTTTTCATATCCCATATCATGCAGTCGTTTTGCAGCCGCCTCCAATGAATCGATAGGGACTTTGGAAAATTGTTTTGGCAATCCTTCTTCCATGACATAAGCCAAAGCCAGAGTTGTAAGTCCCTGAGACTGAAAAACATCGGCAAGCATTCGTGCCAGTTCAAATTTCTTTGACTACTCTCTTTCCAATTCCTTTTCCCTGACAGTCCGGAGATACTGCAAGTGCGTGAGGAATTAATACCTCATCCGCTTCACACTTTATATTCCATGGTACATCCACATATCCCATATTGTAATCACTGTTGAGAACTACGCAGGCACATCATGTATTATTCTCTTTCAAAACAAAAAGTTCTCCCTTTTCCAGACTTTTCATCAGGAAATCATCAGAAGGATAAATTCCTTTTTTCCTTTTTCACAAATGGTCGGAACAAATCAGGTCCCATTATTCTGGCATTTGCCTTATCTGCAGACAGCTCCAATATTTTTATTTCTTTCTTGGTCAAAACCACATTTGTCGCTTCCGCCAGTTCTTTTACCTGCTTCGGCTTACGGCATCCACACACTGGCACAATTCCCTTGTTGACGCAAAAAGCAATTGCAACCTGTGGAACTGTAATCCTGTTCCCATTCCGCATTATCGGAACACTACATATATCCGCTATGATCTCTATGTTAGTATGGATACTGCTGATTTAACATTAACAATATCCATATCCAAAAAGGCGATACAAAATGTAAGCACACTGCCCAGATACCAACCATATCTCGAACTAGGTCGTGCCACCACAAAGCAACGCGCCCTACCACACCTAGCGAATACGTCAAGTTAATACCCTACCCCATACCACAATCCAAGCGCTAATAAAAAGAGCCCAAGGGGTGTCCAGAGGGGACGCGGCTTAAGCCTCCCCTTTGGGATCCTCTTTCCATAATTTTCCCTCTTTGTAATGTTTTCTGCAAAGTGCCACATAACTTTCATTTGAGCCAAGCATAATCTGTGCGCCTTCCCGGACGATTTTTCCGTTGGAATATCTGGTATTGCACTGCGCCCGCTTTCCGCACCAGCAGACAGTTGGAACTTCTTCTATAACATCTGCTATCTCCATAAGCCGCCTGGAACCAGGAAATAAATGATTCAGAAAGTCTGTACGAAGTCCATAACAAAGAACCGGAATATTGTAGAAATCCACAATATCAGATAAGGTGTCTACTTCTTCTGATGAAAGAAACTGCGCTTCATCCACCAGAATCGCATCTACCTTTTTTCCATGATACGTATATTCCGAAGTCTCATCATCCCAGGATTCAGCGATTTCTTTTAAGAACTCATCTACATATTCAGCCGGAGCTGACAACCCAATCCGGGACTGAATTTCATGTTCCCCATCCCGGTTGTCAGTCCTCGGTTTTAACAATACCGCATACTGACCACGCTCTTCATAATTATATCGAACCATCAAAATATTAGCAGATTTCGAACTGCCCATTGCTCCGTATCTGAAATATAATTTTGCCATTTTTTCTAACCATTCCTACTTATCAAAATTTTTCTTTGTATTTTCAGACTCTCTCTGCAGTCTCATCTAATAATGTTTCATTTTTTACAGCTTCGCACAAATAAGATCATAAACAGCCCGCATAAGTTCTTTTCCTGCGCGGCATTCTGCGACAAATGAGATGACTGCATTTTTTTCCGGGAGGATCATTGATATCTGACAGTATTTTCCATCTGCACGAAAAGAATTGTACTCGCCCCGCCAGAAAAGATAGCCATAATGTTTTACATCCGCTGCTTTCGTACTTTCCTCTATCCATTTTTCAGACAGTATCTGACTGCCATTCCATTTTCCTTTATTAAGATAGAAAAGTCCAAACTTATGTAATTCCGAAAGTGTAAGAAATAATCCACCTGCACCAAAACTGTTTCCTAACGGGTCTGTTTCCCAGGTAGGACGTTTAATCTCAAGATGAGAAAAAAGTCTTGGTGTAAGATATGAGACAAGGTCACATCCGGAACGTCTCTGCACGAGAATGCCCGCAAGATATGGACCAACATTGTTATACACAAAATGTGTCCCCGGTTTATATTTAAATGGAATCGATAAGGACATTTTTACCCAGTCGTCTTCTTTGTACAAAGGACGCTGCTCTCCCATAAGACTTCCCTGTTCCTGCCCCAGACACATAGTCAGAAGATCACGAACCGTTGCCGCTTTCAAGTTATCATCAATGGAATCCGGTAAATCTTCTGAAAAAGCATCTGTAAGTTTTTCGTCAAGACTGATCAGCCCCTCCTGAACCGCAAACCCTACTGCGCAGGAAGTAAAACTCTTCGTCGCAGAATAAATATTTCTTCTGCACTCCGGCTCACTGTGCCATTCTGCTATAAGTTCTCCATCCTGAGTAACCTTAATCCCAAGAACATTAAGGTTCTTTGCAACTTCTATAAATTCTGAAATGTCCATATCTATGTACCTCCATTCGCTATTCTTTTTAACCTGTTTTCATTTATTTTATCACAAAATCTTCATGATTGAGCCTTTTGTTACCCCAAATCCTTTAGATACTTATTTAGACAACCGCCTATACTCCAACGGTAAAACCCCATAAGTCTCTGCAAACACCTTTGCAAATTTCCCCTGATTCTCATACCCGACAGAATTTGCGATCTCAATTACTTTCAGGTTCGTAGATTCCAGAAGTTCTGCTGCTTTTTCCATCCGTTTCTTTCTGAAATATGCAAGATAACTGTCGCCCAGAATCCCTTTCACATACAGTTTGAAACTGCTCTCACTGATTCCAAACCTGTCTGCCATTTCTTTTGCTGTGATTCTTTTGGAAAGGTCCTGCATGATCATAGCTTCTGCGTCTCTGACAATCGCAATCTGTGATCTGGTAAAACAGTTCATATTTTCACTCTCCCCAGGCATCTTCATCAGTTCATGCAGAAGCCGTACTGTAAAATATCGTAGCATACCAAACTCAGGTTCTTCTTTCATCTCCCACACTTCTCTCACCAGTTCCAGAAGAGAATCGTTCATCCGGTGCAGGTAAAGACCGTCTTTTCCGCAAAATACTTCTGCAATCTGTTCTGTATTTACTCCCAGTTCGAATAGGAAATCCTTCCCCGCCTCTTTCACATAATTCCTGTCAATATAAATCTGAATCCCCTCATACAATCTGCCCGGATAGTAGAAATCTTTTGTCGGCAGAAATGTGCTGACACAAATCAAAAATAAAATATCTCCTCAAGGTTTATGGTAAAATAGAGTTGTCGAGAAACTATCAACCAATCCACCTAAAGGAGATATACCTACATGATAACATATAAGCAACTCACTTTGGCAGAAATTTTTGAA
>CAMBKU010000118.1 GCA_945868305.1 uncultured Lachnospiraceae bacterium
TTCAAGTCCCATCTTCCGCATTACTTTTAAGAAATGGGAAACCTTCCTTTACAAGGTTTCCCATTTTTCTTTTCTGTATCTTGTACTATGTATTCTTTTTCTTCTTATTTACATATGTTAATCGGTTTTCCATCCAGATAAGCATACACATTATCAAATACAATTTTTGCTCTCCGCTTCATAGACTCCTCAGAGATAAATGCCTGATGCGGTGTAAGCAATGTATTCTTTGCATGAAGCAGCGGATAATCCTCAGGGATTGGCGGCTCCATATCATAAACATCGATGCAGGCAAAACCCAGCCTGTCATTGTTTAATGCTTCTGCAAGCGCCACATTGTCCACAATCGGTCCTCTTGCGCAATTAATAAACACTGCATCCGCTTTCATAAGTGCAATCCGCTCTGCGGACAAAAATCCTCTCGTCGATGGATTTAACGGAAGATGCAATGATACAATATCACTTTCAGCAAGCACTTCCTTCAAAGATTTATATTCAATCCCGAGTGCTTTTGCTTCCTCGGATTCACTATGGTTATACGCAATTACTTTTGCACCGAATGCCAAAAACAGCTTTGCCGTCATAAGACCAATTTGTCCAAGTCCAATAATTCCGACGGTACGTCCACAGATTTCTCTGCCACCAATTCCTGCACTGGTTCCGCCGCTCCGCACGGTCTTATCTGCCTTTACCACGTTCCGCAGGGCATCAATCGCCATACCGACCGTAAGCTCTGCCACGGTCTGGTTCGAATAGCCTGCCGCATTGCAGATTAAAATTCCCCGCTTACGACACTCCTCCACACCAATGTGGTCTATTCCCGTAAATGCCACAGAAAGCATCTTTAAGTCTGCCGATGCCGCTACAACCTCCGCCGGATACGGGTTATTCGCAATCATTACAACCTCCGAACCAGCACTTCTTCTTTTCAATTCTTCGGGGTCTGTAGTTTTTGTATCATAAGAAACAAATTCATGTCCCCTTTCTTTCAATCCCTCTGCCAACTCGTCCAATACTTCTTTCGACACACCGATTGGCTCAAGCAAACTAATCCTCATTGTTCTTCTCCTCCTATCGCAAAGTTCTCTCAACCAAATGCCGCCTTTTGATAGATTTATTTTAATACATCAATCATCGAAATACAATCTTAAAAACAACCGGTTCTACTGGCGTATTGATTGATTTTTTACTATAATAAAGGTATCAAAAGAACAGAAAGGATGTTGCCGTATGTTTTCACAAAAGCACCGCAAAAACCTCTCCCAGATAAATTTAAATGTAGAAATCGACTCGGATATTTCCCGTGAGATACCGGAATCCATGAAAACGGACGAAGCTCTTGCTTTCAACCAGAATAGCCTTGCCATGGAACGTACAGAATTTGCCAAAATTCGTACAGATCTTGCTCTGACAAACTCTATGCTGGCAGTTAACCGTACACATCTCTCCTATCTGCGGACAGTTGTTTCCCTGATTGGAAGTGGTGCTACACTGTATAAGGCGCTTCCTCTAATCGGTGTTGGTATCCGGTTCACAACACTGCTTTCCGGCTTTTTATTCCTTGTCGCTTTCTATTTTGTATACAAAGATGCGAGCACTTACCCGAAAATGAAACGCAAGCTCCATGACATGGAAATCCGTGCCGAGGAACTTGCAAAAAAGGCCGAAAGCCAGGTATTTCGGGTAAATGATGCTTTTCCTGATGAGCGCACACCCGATTTTGATGTCGACGAAAGCAACAATATCTAGTTTTTTTCCACGCCGACTTTAGGGCAGATATCGTTGAGACAGCATCTGTCACAATGCGGCTTTGTCCTCGCCGTACAGACTTCCCTGCCATGATAAACAAGCCTGTGGCAAAAGTCACTGCCCTCCTCCGGCGGAATCAGCTTCCAAAGCGCCATTTCCACTTTTTTCGGCTCTTTAATCTGATCCACCAATCCCATACGATTCGTCAGGCGAATGCAATGCGTATCCGTCACAATGGCAGGCTTTCCAAATACATCTCCCATAATCAGATTTGCACTCTTTCTTCCTACTCCCGGCAACTTTAAGAGTGCATCAAAATCCTCCGGCACTTTTCCGCCGTATTCCTCCCACAGAATCTTCATGCATGCACTGATATCCCTCGCCTTGCTATGTCCCAATCCACAGGGCTTGACAATTTTTTCAATTTCTGCCACATCTGCCTTTGCCAGCGCCTCCACATCCGGATATTTTTCATACAATCCCTGTACCACCACATTCACTCTGGCATCTGTACACTGTGCCGCCAGCCGTACGCTGACCAACAGCTTCCACGCCTCATTGTAATCCAACGTACAGCCTGCATCTGGATACTCCTGTTTTAATCTTTCAATCATCTGAAGTGCCAGTTTCTTTTTCTCCACTTCTTTCTTCGTGATTCCCATTTTTGTTCTCCTTTTCGGGTCTTGGGTTATTTCTTTGTTTCTTTCCTATGCCTGTTTTGTAAAAATCTCTCTTTTCCGATCAGGATGTTCCCCAGACCATCCTGTCTGTGGCATCGTCTCTATCCGATACATATCTTCCGGCTCAATTTCAAAAGAAAAAATATCCTGATTTTCCTTCATTCGCTCCAAAGAGGAAGAATTTGGAAGCGGTATCATACCCTTTTGCAGTTCAAAACGAAGACACAGCCTTGCTGGTGATACCTGATATTTTTCTGCCAGATTTACAATTAACTCATCTTTTAGCACCCGTGTTCTTCCAAGAGGGCTCCATGCCTGGACACGGATATCATGCTCTCTGCAATAATACACTGCTGCCGCCTGCATATAGCCCGGATGCAGTTCCAGCTGATTGACCATTGGCATAACTTCACAGTTTTTTAGAATGTTTTCTATATGATGTGGAAGGAAATTGCTGAGTCCAATCGCACGCACTTTTCCCTCACGATACAATTCCTCCATCGCCCGCCAGGTATCCAGATCGAGTTTTTTCCATTCTGTTTCCTCCGGTGTCGGAAGTGGCCAGTGAATCAGATATAAGTCCAGATAATCTGTCTTTAAGTTCTGAAGCGTCCGGGCAAATGCCTCCTTCGTCTGTTCATAGCCCATTTCCGTCTTCCAGACCTTGGAAGCCAGGAAAAACTGTTCTCTTGGAATTCCACTTTCCTGGACAGCCTCCCCAAGATACCTTTCCGTCCCATAAAAAGAAGCCGTATCAAAATAGCGGTACCCCGCCGCAATCGCCATCTTTATAATTTCCGCATTGTTTTCCTCCGCCGCCTTATAAGTCCCAAAGCCCAGACACGGAATCTTTACACCGTTACTTAAGGTATAACAATCATACATACTGTTCATGCCATTTCCTCCTTTTTCGCTATCTTATCACATTTTCACCCCGTTTACCACTGGATGAAACTGAGATTTATATAAGAAAAAGACGGAAATTTTACCGTCTCCGCCCTTTTAGCTTTTCTATTTCCTCCCGACTTGGCATAACCCTAAGCGCCCCTCTCCTTGTGGTGACGATAGATGCTGCCGCATTGGCAAAGGTAAGCATTTCTGTTAAATCCGCTTCACTCAGATTCTCATAACCTTTCTGCAAAACCTGATGCAGTATACAGCCCATAAAAGTATCCCCTGCTCCTGTCGTTTCAATAGTTCCCGCCTGCAAAAATGGCTTCACAAATGCAAAAACTTTCCCGCAATACGCCAGGCTTCCCTCTTTGCCGAGAGACACTAAAATAAGCGGAATGTGATATTCTTCCTGCAGCATTGCCACGGCCTCCCCGTAGTCGTTTTTTCCGGTAAACCAGGTGATTTCATCATCTGAAATTTTAAGGATCTGGCACTGTTTTAGCCCGTAACAAATCTGTTCTCTCGCCACATCCAGAGATTCCCAGAGCGGCGGTCGCAGATTTGGGTCAAAGGAAATCCACGCTCCGGCTTCTTTTGCCATTTCTATTGCCCTTTTCGTTGCATTGCGCACTCCCTCATCCGTCATGGACAGGGAGCCAAAATGAAAAATCCGGCAGTTTTTCAAGAGTTCCTGATTTAATTCATCCACAGTAAGCATCATATCCGCTCCTGGTTTCCGGTAAAAGGAAAAGTCTCTGTCTCCATCCTTTTTATTCTGGACTATGGCAAGTGTCGTATGCACGGTATCATCCATGCAAAGCCCCTCCGTACCGATTCCCGTTTCCAGGAGCACATCCTTTAACTGTCTGCCAAAACCATCCTTTCCTACTTTTCCAATAAATCCCGTCCGGTTCCCCAGCTTTTTTAGCATAGCAAGGACATTGCAGGGTGCTCCACCCGGATTCGCTTCAAACAGGGGATTCCCCTGCGCACTCGTGCCATTTTGCGTAAAATCAATGAGCAGTTCTCCCAATGCCACTACATCATACTTTTTCATATTCACTCTTTCCTCCGTCGCTTCATACTATAATTTCATCTTATCGCAAAAAGCAACCCGTGAAAAGAGATACTATTGAAATAACTTTACGAACTTCTG
>CAMBKU010000119.1 GCA_945868305.1 uncultured Lachnospiraceae bacterium
CTGTTTTCTCCTTCCTCTATCTTCATCCAATAGGCGTTTGTGAAATTCTGGTGTTGTGTGAATTTTGCATACAACTCACCCAAAATAAAATAGTTCTCATAATTATTTTTATGAAAAGATATTTGCCGCCGGACAATTTTTTCGATAAGAGACGCGGCGCGACTTGCGACGGTACGAGACCGTTTCCCGAACAGATTTTTTATGTCCATCCTGTGTCTCCCAAGGCTTCGACAAACCGCGTGGAGTGTCCGACCATGACACACAGCTTTTATGTTCAGCTTTTTCGTGTCCCTAAGTGGGCGCCCTCACAGAGTTTATGGAATACTGCTTCCAAAACTCGCTGTTTACTCCGTGGTAACATATACTGTTTCATGCTCAAACAGTTGTCCGCAGTATTCCCTTTTGCTCGGGCAGCCCACAAAGGGACACTGGAAAAACCTGTACCGGAAAGCTGTGTGCCAATGGCGGACATTCTCACTCGTGTTTGCTCGAACTTTTGGGAGACAGCAGGTCATCACAGCATAAAAAATCTGTTCGTGGAAACTGCCGTACCGGAGAACGTAAGCGCCGCTCTTTATCGAAAAAATTATCCGGATGCGAAAAACTGCTCATAAAAATAATTATGAGAAAAATGTTACATGACTTGTGTGCGTTGTATGCAAAATTTCTACAACATCAGAGTTTCGCAACCGCCTATCTTCATCCAATTGTAAAAGACATATCTTAAATAAAAATAGGAAAAATATTAATAATTCTTAATAAAAATACTCCCAAAATAAAAGTACCGAAAATAGCTCTTACGCTTTTTTCCGGTACTTACCTTTGCACTCTACTTTATTCCGGCAATCACAGAAAACTTCTGATGAGAATAAATACATTTTACTTCTTTAAAGCCGCTCCCACGAAGCATATTTATTTCATCTTCCAGAGAACATTCTCTGTCCAGTTTCCTCCGCTCCTGCCATCTCTCTAAATCAATCTTCGAAAGACCACTTGCTTTTAATTGTTTTTCCCAAAATGAATCAAACCACCGATTCATCTCCGGTGTTCCGGCACAAAACTGGTCATAATTGATAAACAGACCATCACTCGGAAGCTTATCATAGATACGGGAAAATAATTCCTTTTTATTTTCGTCTTCCAGATGATGAATGGATAATGCAGACACTATTACATCAAATTCCTCTTTCGGCAGTTCCTTTGAATAGTCCATAATCTGATAAGACACATTTTCCAAACCGGCAAATCGTTTTCTTGCCACCTCTAACATTTCACCGGCAATATCTACAAGCACATATTCTGCCTTCGGAAAACACTGATACCAAAAATTTGATAAAAGCCCTGTTCCGGCACCTAAGTCCAATATTCTCTTTGGCTCAATGATATTAGAGGCTATAAACTGCGTCGTTCCCTCATAGAAATCATCAAAACATGGTATAAATCTCCTTCGGTTGACATCATACTCCTGTGCGATCAGATTAAATTGTTCGTCTATATTCATCTTAATCCCTCCTCTTTTTCGCCATTCTCATTCATCCCAGCATTTATAGCTTTGGATAGATCCCCTTCAAAGTAAAACTGTCCAAAATATGACCTTCCATGGCATGATACAACTCATTTAGGTAAAACCCCCGCTGCAATCCCAATATTGTATCCAGTGCAAATACATGAAGTTCATACAGATGGTCTTTGTCAGGCGGTGTCATTCCTCCATAGTAACAAGACAGTTCCTTCGACTGCTCTCCTCCCTGTATGCTGGTCCAGCTATTGCAGCCCTGCACGAAATCCTTTGCTGTTTTGCTTTCATTTTCCTTTAGTTCCCAGCGGGTAATATCTGCCGCCAGCCAGTGTATCCATGCAAATCCCTTTGTCACCGGACAGGCATCTTTGTCCTCTAACACGAGTGCCAATGACTTCGTATGTTCCGGTAAATTCTCTGCCTGAAATGGCAAAGAGCAGGAAGGAATGCCGTTTTCATTAAATTGCGTTCCCCTGTCTCCGAACTTATCCAAAATTACTCCGTTTTTTATGCCGCTGCTTATTACCTTCATCTTTTTTCCCCCTTGCGTTTTGATAAGAATCATTTTAAGCAAATAGAAGAAAATGTAAATTACCCACTTTTTTGTGGGTATTATTCCGGCACTACCCCTTTTTCTATTAAATCACATTCCATCCCATGTTCTTTCATATATTGAATACCAATGCGCTGTATTATTTTTATTGCCTCTAACATCTGCATCCCCATATCTTCCGTAAGAAAATATTCCACACGGAGCGGATAACCCTCATAGGTTTTCTTTCCGACAAAACCATAGTCCATTAGTTCTTTTAACTGCTCCGACAACATTTTTTGCGTAATTCCTTCAATGTCTCTTTCTAACTTTGCAAGAGATGTGGCGCCCAATCGTAACCGCCATAAAATAATAGGCTTCCATTTTCCCCTTATCATATCATGCACCAATTCTAACGGGCAGGTGTATTCTTCTCTCAGCTTCATTATGGTTTCTCCTTCTCTTTTTTCATTCATCCTGTGGACATCTGCTTTTGTTTTTTATTTTCAGCCAAAATAAATATTGCAAAATATATGATATACACCAGATTACAAATCCAATAAACGTCTGTTTGAAAAAGATTTGAAAACAGATTTCCGGAAAAATGCCAGATGCATGCACCTATCACATTTCCATTTGCTTTTTTGACTATCCAATAGTAACCATAGCTTTCCAATATACACGAAATCATAAATGCAATGACGGGAATCTCCATAGTTCCCGCCAAAACAAAATGATAATGCCACATTGCCCAGATAACACCAATGATTGCCGGAACAAAAACAGGCTGTATTTTTTCATCCAATAAATTCTGCAAAAAACCTCTCCAGCCGAACTCCTCAGCGACCAAAGCAAAGAAAATAATCATTAACTTATTCCCACTGACAGGGGAAACAAATCTGCCCGATGTCAAATGCAGCCCCATCACTTATTTCTGATTAGATATATTATATTTTCTGAAAAGCAAAAAGGCAAGCGCTTCTATCGTGTAAACAACCATAATAATCACATAGAAAGTAATATCCTCATTAAGAAACGTGTACGGTAAATTAAAAAAGAAATGTACCATTACCGCATAAATCAGGTTGTTTTCCCTTTCCAGAATGACCGCCATAATCATATGTATCGCAGTGACCACTACAATATTGGAAAGAACATATATTACCAATTCCATTCCCGATGTATAATCACTATCCACAGCCCATAACACGGTATGCCAAAATGTCCATACAAGCCCCGTCACAAGATTTCCCCTGATAAATCCGTATTTATTTTCAAAAACAGGTCGCAGATAACCTCTCCATCCGCACTCTTCCCCTGTCGGTCCCGAAAGAAAAGACAGAATAATGCTGACGATAATTGGAAAACTTCCCTTTTGAAAAACTGATGTAAAAGAAATGCCCTTCACGCAGGAAAAAACATATGCGGAAATCAAAAATGCAGCTCCCGTAGATAAAACACTTACCAACAGCAGACTAATCCTTATTTTTCCTCCAAAAGCCTCCTTAAAAAAGCCCTGAATTGTTTTGTCCGGACACCATTTTTTAAAGCCCACAAATAATACCATAGTCGGTGACCATGCGCAGACATTTGATAAAATTCTCATAACCAATGGATCGGCATGAAACACCAAAGATGCCGTTCCGCAAATTCCCAATACCATAACTGCAAATGTTATATATGCTGCCACGACATAGTTCCATCCTGATTTACTTTTTTTCTTCTGATTCATATAGGTTTTCTCCTTTCTCTCGACCGACTGTCGGTCTATTTAGAATAGTACAATATTCCTCTGGTTATGTCAAGTATTTTTTCGCTATTTCTGCACAAGCCCAATATCATCCAACTGAATATCTCCATCCTGTTCCCCCGAAAATTCAATCCGGATTTCTTTTACATGTTCCATGTCAAAATCCTCATCCTTTGCCGAGAAATCTTCCGGCTCCACAATAACGGTTTGAAAATGATGCTTATATTCATACTGTTGAAACAATATATCCAATTTCTGCAATTGCACTTTCCAGGTCGGAAAAACTGTAGCAGCACTATCCGCCACGGTCTGATGGTTATTTTCATCCACCAGAACCACACGCGGTCGTAACGCTGTCTGCTCATTTTCCCCGTTCTCTGTCATATCCGCAACAGAAAAACTAAATCGCTGATGGCTCATATCCGTTTCCGGTATGTTTAATATGTATGCCGGACTGCTACCCGATTTCCAGGAAAGATTACACACATAATTTTCCCCGTCATAACCACTTCCAATAACACGTCTGCCCTCGTGCCAGTTATCC
>CAMBKU010000120.1 GCA_945868305.1 uncultured Lachnospiraceae bacterium
CATTTCCACTGTTGACATTTTTCGCCTGTAGTGCTAGAGTATATAGGCAAAACAGAAAGATTATGGAAGGAATGATTAGTATAACTATTGGTTATGCCTTCTAAAACCAGATTTTAGAATCTGAGTTTCTGTTTTATATTATTCACGAGGAAAGGTGAGAAAATGAACGGTTTAGTAATTATCTTAATTGGAATTGTTGCATTGGGCGCCGGCTATCTTTTTTACGGACGCTGGCTTGCCAAAAAGTGGGGGATTGACGTAAATGCGAAAACTCCTGCTTATCAGTTTGAAGACGGCGAAGATTATGTACCATCTTCAAAATTCACAGTATTCTCCCATCAGTTTTCATCCATCGCAGGCGCAGGCCCTGTCACAGGACCGATTCTGGCATCCGTATTCGGATGGGTTCCGGTTTTGTTATGGCTGATCATCGGTGGATTATTCTTTGGTGCGGTACAGGATTTTGGTGCACTGTATGCATCTGTTAAGAATGAAGGAAAATCCATGGGTATGTTGATTGAAAAGTATATTGGAAAAACAGGAAGAAAGCTTTTCATGCTGTTCTGCTGGCTGTTTACCCTGCTTGTTATCGCAGCCTTCACAGATATGGTTGCAGGTACTTTCAATGCATTCCCGGTAGACGCAGCAACCGGAGCTGCAGTGACAGACCCGGTATTTGCAAATGGAGCAGCAGCTTCTGTTTCCATGTTATTTATCTTGTTTGCGATTATTCTTGGGCTTGTTCTGAAAAAGACAGGAAAAATCAACGAAGTATTAAAAGGTGTAATCGCTGTTGCGTTGATCGTGGTTATGTTTGCAATCGGTATGAATCTTCCGATTTATGCTTCCAAGTCTGTATGGATTGGCATCATCATGGTTTACCTGTTTTTGGCATCTGTATTGCCGATGTGGTTATTGATGCAGCCGAGAGATTACATGACAACCTATATGCTGCTCGGTATGATTCTCGGAGCAGTGGTTGGTATCGTTGTTGCACATCCGTCCATGCAGCTCAATGCATTTAATGGATTTGCCTTAACTGGAGCAGACGGAAGTACTTCTTATCTGTTCCCGACTCTGTTTGTAACGATTGCCTGTGGTGCAGTTTCCGGATTCCATAGCCTGGTTTCTTCCGGTACTTCATCTAAGACCATCAGCAATGAAAAGGATATGCCGATGGTAGGTTACGGCGCAATGGTGGTAGAGTCACTGCTTGGAATTGTAGCATTGGTAGTTGTTGGTGCAGTTGCAGTAAATGGCACAAAGCCGGATGGAACACCATTTTCTATCTTTTCATCAGGTGTCGCAGGCTTCCTTGAAATGCTCGGTGTACCGAACACAGTTGCAACAGTATTTATGACCATGTGTGTATCTGCTCTGGCACTTACTTCCTTGGATTCCGTAGCACGTATCGGACGTATGTCTTTCCAGGAATTGTTCTATGACGATACAACTGATTCGGAAAAAATGGATGGTTTACATAAAGTTTTGACTAATAAATATTTTGCAACCATCATTACGCTGTTCTTCGGATGGCTTCTGACTCTTGGCGGTTATAACAATATCTGGCCGTTGTTCGGATCTGCAAACCAGCTTCTTGCAGCTATGGTACTGATTGCTCTTGCTGTATTCTTAAAAACGACAGGACGTACCGGATGGACTTTATATGTTCCGATGTTTGCAATGCTTGCAGTAACCTTCACTGCATTGGTTCAGAAGACCGTTGCACTGGTAAGAAACGTTGCAAACGGCAGCGCAACATTCTTAGTAGACGGTTTACAGCTTATCGTGGCAATCCTGCTCATGATTCTTGGAGCTCTGGTTGCGTATCACTGTCTGTCTAAGCTGTTTACAGCAAAGAAAGAAGAAGCGTAATTATAGAAAAAAGAATATATTTTTTATGTTAGAGGACTACAGCCCATGACCAATCAGGGCTGTAGTTTTTTATTTTATAAGATACTTTTGGAAGATTTATGCAGGCAGATACTTGACAAATACAAAGAGGAAAACTAAACTATTAGACGTAGTATTAAAAACCACATGAAGGAGACGCGGAGATGAACAAAGAAAAAGTAGCAATTTTAGTAGATTCCGGGTGCGATATTCCAAAGGAACAGATAGAAGAATATGGAATAAAGGTAATGCCGTTACGAGTGATGTATCCGGAGGGAGATTACCGGGACGGAGAGAATATAGATCCGCTTATGGTATATAAAAGGTTTCCGGATGAGATTCCTACGACATCAACACCGACGTTGCAGGAAGTGAAAGATAAATTTGAAGAAATAAAAAAAGAAGGCTATGAAAAAGTGATTGCAGTCTGTATTTCCAGCGGCTTAAGTGGAACGTATAATACGGTTCGTCTGGCGGCAGAAGCAGAAAAGGACATGGAATGCTTTGTTTTCGATACGAAAAATATTTCCTTCGGAAGCGGAATTTTTGCAGTCTGGGCGGCAGAAAAGTTAAATGAAGGGAAAGACTTTGCCTGGATTACCGAAACTATGCAAAAGAAAGTCTATGATGCCAAAATATTTTATTATATGGATACGTTAAAATATTTGCAGAAAGGTGGAAGAATCGGACTTGTGACATCTACGGTAGGCAGCCTTTTAAAACTGAAACCAATTATTTCCTGCAATCAGGATGGCGTATATTATACAGTGGCTAAGATTCGTGGCAGTAAGCTGGCAAAAAAGAAGCTGCTCGGGGAAGTGACAAAAGCGTGTGAAGGAAATGATGTCTGGCTGGTGATTGGACATGGGGATGCGTCAGAGGAGGCAGACAAAATGGAGGCGATGATTGATGAGACAGTAAAAAAGAAGCGTGTCGTATTTAAAAAGCAAATCACAGCTTCCATGGCAGTTCATACCGGACCGGGTTTAGTAGGTGTTTTAGTATTTCAGAATCCGTAAGTGCAGATAATAGAAAAGTTTGTTAAAAATTTATCAGATAGCTATTGCATTTTTGAGTGTAGTGAACTACAATGATTTTTGGTATAGGCATGGCGAGCAAAAGCAGCCAAGGCCGATAGCCAGTTATAATTTCATAATGAGAAAGGAATCAAAAAAGACATGAAACAAAGAAGTAAAAAAGTAATGGCTTTGTTACTCGTGTTCACAACACTGACCATTGCACTGAGCGGATGTGGAAACGCAGGTGACGAAACAGGTGGAGAAAATTCCTCACAGATCACTGTAGGCATTGCACAGGATTTGGAAGACAGTCTTGACCCTCACAAAGCGGAAGCGGCAGGAACAAGAGAAATTCTGTTTAATGTATTTGAAGGTTTGTATAAACCGGACAGTGATGGTAATTTAGTTCCTGCTGTGGCAAGCGGATATGAAGTATCCGAAGATGGACTTGTGTACACATTTACATTAAGAGATGGAGTGAAATTCCATAACGGAAATCCTGTTACGGTAGCGGACGTAAAATCTTCTCTTGAAACCTGCGCCGATAGCAGCAGCGGCTCCGCTCTGATACCGGCGTTTTCTAATATTACATCTATTGAGACACCGGATGATAAGACGATTACGATTACTTTGGCAGAAGCAGACCCGGACTTTTTGTCCTATGTTGCAGGTGTGAAGGCAGCTATTGTTCCGGCAGACAATGATGATCCGGATGGAAGTCCAATCGGAACCGGTCCGTATAAATATGTTTCCCGTTCTGTACAGGAAAATATCAAACTGGAAAGCTTTGCGGACTATTGGGGCGGTAAGCCGGATATTGATGAGGTCACCTTTAAGGTATGTGCCGATACGGATTCAGTTGTTACCAGTTTAAACAGCGGCTCTATAGATATGATGGCACATTTGACGACGACACAGGCAGAACAGCTTGGGGACGACTTTAATGTGGTAGAGGGTACCATGAATCTGGTACAGGGACTTTACTTAAACAACAGCTTTGAACCGTTCCAGAATGAACAGGT
>CAMBKU010000121.1 GCA_945868305.1 uncultured Lachnospiraceae bacterium
CACAAAAAGACCGTCCGCGGGGAAATGCGGACAGTCTTTACTATTCTGCTATTTTTATGATTTATTTAGATCTACGCTTTGGTTTTTCCACAGATTGCCCTGGAAGCAAGCTACCTTCTATAACGACTCTTTCAATAAGAGTTGTTTTCGGATTTTCAATAATTCCGATCAGACGCCTTGCCGCTTCTTTTCCAATTTCATCCGTATTCTGACTAATCGTCGTAATTTTCGGATGCAAAAGCTGTGACATCCCTATTCCATCATACCCTGCAATAGAAATATCATCCGGTATCTTAAGTCCGGATTCGATGATAACATTCCGTCCTCCAATCAAAGATGTATCATCCGGATAGATAATACAAGTCGGAGGATCGGGAAGTTCAAGCAATTCCCTTGTCTGAATGGCAGTCCCCTTCGTCTCAAGATATGCGGCAGTCCTTACATACTCCTCCGGAATTTCAAGTCCAAGTTCTTTGCACACCCGATAAAAGCTGGCAAGCCTGTCTTTCGTAACATATGAAGAGTTCTGACCATGAATATAAGCAATTTTCCGATGTCCCTTACTGTATATATAACGAAGCAGTTCCTCCATCCCTTTCACATTATTGGAACATATCGCCGTGCAGTTATAATGAATGTAATCAATCGTCACAACCGGCAAATCACTGTTCATAATTTCCATCACCTGTAAATCACTATAATCCGCACAAACAATTACAACTCCATCAAAATTGCGGTACTTGCAATGTTCATAGTAGGACATTTTTCTCTTTTCAAAAGAAGTATTGATAAAAGTAATATCATATCCCTGAGACTCCGCCTGAATCTTAAATCCGTTCAGGACACCCGAAAAATACTCATGTCTCAAGCCACTGCCCGCCTCTTCTTTAAACAGAACTCCTATACTATAGGAACGATTCGTTTTCAAAGCACGTGCTGCCGAGTTCGGGAAATATCCCATTTCCTTCGCGATTTCCCTGATCCTTGCTTTGGTACTCTCGCCAATATCTTTTTGGTCGTTCAACGCTTTACTTACTGTAGCTGTTGAAACTCCACATTTTTTTGCAATGTCTTTCAAAGATACCATTTCTGCACTCCTTGTATGCAATGTCAGGTTTACTTAATCGTTTTCGTACTATTAATATATCTCTAATTTCTCAAAAAGGCAACACCTTTTATGTATTTCGTTGTTTTTCACTGATTTTTCATGTAGTTTTTGTGCAATTTTTCATGTAGTTTTTAATTGCTTTTTTATATTTCCTACTATATACTTTGTTTTAAAGATTATGATTCTTAATCGTTTTCGTAGTTTGTTTACTGCGAAAATATTTATTATTTTTTAATTAGGAGGATATAAAATATGAAATTCGGACATTTTGATGACGAAAATAAAGAATATGTGATTACCACTCCACGCACACCTCTCCCGTGGATTAACTATCTGGGCTGTGAGGATTTCTTTTCTTTAAAATCCAATACCTGCGGCGGATACAGCTTCTACAAAGATGCAAAACTTTTGCGCCTGACCAGGTATCGTTATAATAATGTACCGCTTGACAGCAACGGTTTATACTATTTTATTAAAGACGGCGATACCGTCTGGAATCCAGGCTGGATGCCAACAAAGACAGAATTAGATGATTACAAATGCCGTCATGGTCTTGGTTATTCTGTTTTTGAGGGGAAAAAGAACGGTATTGGAGCAGTTCTTACCGATTTTGTTCCGATTGGCAGCACCTGTGAAGTAAATAAACTTACGCTCACAAATGAATCCGATTCCAAAAAGGATTTTTCCGTTTTTTCTTATGTGGAATTTTGTCTATGGAATGCTATGGATGATATGACCAATTTCCAGCGTAATTTCAGCACTGGAGAAGTAGAGATACACGGTTCCACGATTTACCACAAGACCGAATACCGGGAACGCAGAAATCACTATGCTAT
Source organism: uncultured Lachnospiraceae bacterium (assembly GCA_945868305.1). Classification (GTDB taxonomy): domain Bacteria; phylum Bacillota; class Clostridia; order Lachnospirales; family Lachnospiraceae; genus Roseburia_D. The sequence goes on from CAMBKU010000121.1 coordinate 1,945, forward strand.
TTTCTCTGTCAACACCGATATTGACGGCTTTGACACCGACCGCGATTCCTTCCTGGGCGCCTACGGCGAAAATCGTGCACCGGAAGTTGTCATGACCGGAAAATCAAAAAATTCTGTAGCAAGCGGCTGGTCACCGATAGGTTCCCACCAGATTCATGTTTCCTTAAATCCGGGTGAAAGCAAAGATTTCGTTTTTGTTTTAGGGTACGTGGAAAATAAAAAAGACGAAAAGTGGGAAGGCTTAAACCAGGTAAACCGCAAGCCTGCTGAAGCTATGCTTGCCAAATTTGACACTGCCAAAAAGGCAGATCAGGCACTTTGCGATTTAAAGGCTTACTGGAATAATCTGCTTGGTCATTTTACGATTTCTTCCTCTGAGGAAAAACTGGACCGCATGGTAAATATCTGGCATCAATACCAATGTATGGTTACATTTAATATGTCCCGCTCCGCTTCCTACTTTGAATCCGGTATCGGCAGAGGCATGGGCTTTAGGGATTCCTGTCAGGACCTGCTCGGTTTTGTACATTTGATTCCGGATCGTGCAAGACAACGTATTTTGGACATCGCTTCCACACAATTTGAAGATGGCAGTGCTTACCATCAATACCAGCCATTGACCAAAAAAGGCAATTCCGACATTGGAAGCGGCTTTAATGATGATCCGCTGTGGCTGATTGCGGGCACAGCCGCCTATATCAAAGAAACCGGTGACTACTCGATTCTGGATGAAATCACACCATATGACAATGATGAATCTAAGGCAACAGATTTTATGGAGCATTTGAGACGTTCCTTCCACTATACACTCGAACATCTGGGACCTCACAAGTTACCGTTAATCGGGCGCGCCGACTGGAATGACTGTCTGAATTTAAACTGTTTCTCCGAAGAACCGGGTGAATCCTTCCAGACCTTTGGACCTTCAGAAGGACCCAATGCAGAATCTGTCTTTATTGCCGGAATGTTTGTAAAATACGGCAAGGATTATGTAGAAATCTGCCGTCACAGAGGACTTGATGCAGAAGCAGATGAAGCAGAAAAACAGATTCACGAAATGGAAAAGACCGTTCTTGATGCCGGATGGGACGGAGAATGGTATTTGCGTGCATATGACCATTACAAACACAAAATCGGCTCAAAAGAATGTGAAGAAGGTAAAATCTTCATTGAGCCCCAGGGCTTTTGTGTCATTGCCGAAATCGGACTTGAAGATGGCTACTGCTTAAAAGCCATGCAGTCTGTAGAAAAATATTTGGACACCAAATATGGCATCGTGTTATTGCAGCCATGCTATACAAAATACCACGTAGAACTTGGTGAAATCACCTCGTATCCGGGCGGCTACAAGGAAAATGCCGGTATTTTCTGCCACAACAACCCATGGATTTCCATCGCTGAAACTGTGGTAGGACGCGGCAATCGGGCATGGCAGGTATATACAAGAACCTGTCCTGCTTACATTGAGGATATCAGTGAAATCCACCGTACCGAACCATATGTATACTCCCAGATGATTGCCGGAAAAGATGCTCCAAACTTTGGGGAAGCCAAAAACAGTTGGCTCACCGGAACCGCTGCCTGGACCTTCCTTGATGTTTCCCAGTACATTCTGGGCATCCGTCCGGACTATGACGGTCTGGTCGTTGATCCATGTATTCCTTCTACGCTGGACGGATTTACCGCAAAGCGCGATTTCCGTGGAGTCACCTATCATATTACGGTGAAAAACCCTAACGGTGCTCAAAAGGGTGTGAAATCCATGCTTGTGGACGGCACCCCGGTAAGCGGAAATATGATTCCATTTGATGGTTCTAAAAAGGAAGTTCATGTCGAAGTTGTGATGGGTTAATTCCCATCACAACCGGCAGTTCTTTATATATCTCTCTTATACAATTCTTAATCGAGTAGGAGGGAGTGATTAGCTCCCGTCCTCTCACACCACCGTGCGTACCG
>CAMBKU010000122.1 GCA_945868305.1 uncultured Lachnospiraceae bacterium
TATTTTGATATTTTTGACGGGCTGATTCAGGCATATGTATTTGTCTTTTTAACATCTTTATTTATCAAAGATACAATGGAATAAAAAATAAGCAATTAAGAAAATAAAAGAAAAAGGAGTTGTTTTATCATGACATCATTAATCGCAATTGGAGCAGGTTTAGCAGCATTAACAGGTATTGGAGCAGGTATCGGTATCGGACTTGCAACATCTAAAGCAGTAGACGCTATCGCAAGACAGCCGGAAGCAGAGAGTAAAATCACAAAAGCATTATTGCTTGGTTGTGCATTGGCAGAGGGTACTGCAATTTTCGGTATGGTTGTTGCCATCTTAATTATCTTATTCCTGGGTTAATCCGGAAAGAAAGGACTTGGTAGAGAATGCAATTATTAAGAATCGATTGGAACGTCCTCTTTACCATCATCAATCTGATTGTTCTTTATCTGCTGTTAAAAAAGTTTCTTTTTGGTCCGGTGACTGCAATTATGCAGAAGCGTAAGGATATGATAGACGGACAGCTTGCTGATGCAGCCAACAAACAAAAGCAGGCGGAAGATTTAAAGAAACAGTATGAAGATATGCTGGAAGATGCGCATGGCGAATCTGCGAAAATCGTAGAGGAAGCAAGAAAGAACGCACAGAAGGAATACGACAATAAAGTCAAAGCGGCGGATGTCCAGGCAGGTAAGATTATCGAAAATGCACAAAAAAATATTGAACTGGAACGTGAGAAGACCATGCAGGAGCTTCAGTCACAGATTGCAGACCTTGCGCTTACTGCAGCCGGAAAGGTTGTCGGTGAGAATAGCACAAAGGAAAACAACCAGTTGTTATATGATCAGTTTTTAGCTAAAGCAGGTGATTCGGATGACACAGACGGCGAATAATTATGGAGTAGTTCTCTATGATCTTGGTGTAACAAAAGAGGTTGTAGACGAGACAAAAAGAATTTTTTCTCTTACCCCGGAGTTGGAAAAGGTGTTGGGCAGTCCGATTGTTTCCTTAAAGGAGAAGCATAAACTGATAGATACCATTTTCCCGGCGGAAGTACATAGTTTCTTAAATGTGCTTTGTGATTATGGCAGCGTGGATCAGATTGCAGATATTTTTACTGCTTATGACACCTGTTTTGATGAGAAAAATGACATTTTACGTGCTACGCTTTCTTATGTCACTCCGCCTACGGAGAGCCAGCTTGCACAGATGAAAGAATATCTGGGAAAAAAGTACGGCAAAAAGAATGTGCAGATAGAACTGGTGGAAAAACCGGATTTAATTGGCGGATTTGTGATTCGTGTGAAGGACAGGGAAGAAGACTGGAGCATGAAAGGACGTTTGAATAAATTAAAGCAGGAATTGATTTGGAGGTGATAACGTGAGTTCCATAAGTTCAGAGGAAATTATTTCTATTCTGAAAAGTGAAATAGAAAACTATGACATGGTGAGCAAAGATCAGGAAGTCGGCGAAGTCATCTGGGTAGGTGACGGAATTGCGACCATCTATGGAATTGAGCATGCCATGTATGGTGAAATCGTTATCTTTGAAAATGGTGTAAAAGGAATGGTGCAGGATATCAAAAGAGATCAGATTGGCTGCATCGTTTTAGGAAAAGATACCGAGATAAAAGAAGGAACAAAAGTAACCAGAACAAAGAAGAAAGCAGGTATTCCGGTAGGAGATGCCTATCTTGGAAGAATTATCAATGCACTGGGAGCACCGATTGACGGAAAAGGCGAGATTCCGGCAGATGATTACCGTGCCATTGAACAGGAAGCACCGAGTATCGTAGACAGAAAGTCGGTAAATCAGCCGTTGGAGACAGGTATTCTTGCTATCGACTCCATGTTTCCTATCGGTAGAGGACAACGTGAGCTTATCATCGGCGACCGTCAGACCGGTAAGACATCTATTGCCATTGATACCATCTTAAATCAGAAGGGCAAGGATGTTATTTGTATCTATGTTGCTATTGGACAGAAAGCGTCCACCGTGGCAAAGCTTGTGAATACTTTAACAAAGCATGATGCGATGGATTACTCGATTGTGCTTTCTGCTACAGCAAGTGATTCTGCATCCCTGCAGTATATTGCTCCATATGCAGGTACTGCATTGGCAGAATATTTCATGTACAAAGGGAAGGATGTTTTGATTGTATATGACGATCTGTCAAAGCATGCTGTAGCATACCGTGCGCTGTCTTTGCTACTTGAGCGTTCTCCGGGACGTGAAGCATATCCGGGAGATGTATTTTATTTACATTCCAGACTTTTGGAGCGTTCCAGCAAATTGAACGATGCGTTGGGCGGAGGTTCTATTACGGCACTGCCAATCATTGAAACTCAGGCTGGGGACGTGTCTGCATACATACCGACAAACGTGATTTCAATTACCGATGGACAGATTTTCCTGGAAAGTGATTTGTTCTTCTCCGGTATGCGTCCGGCAGTAAACGTCGGTCTTTCTGTATCCCGTGTCGGCGGTGCAGCGCAGACCAAGGCAATGAAAAAAGCATCCGGTACCGTGCGTATCGATTTGGCACAGTATCGTGAAATGGAAGTATTTACACAGTTCAGTTCTGACTTGGATGAGACCACGAAAGAGCAGTTACAGTATGGAAAAGGACTGATGGAGTTATTAAAACAGCCGCTTTGCCATCCGATGAGCCTTGCGGAGCAGGTTATCACTTTAGTTGCCGCAAATAAGCGTCTGCTCTTGGATGTGGATACAAAAGAGACCAAGGACTTCCAGATGCGTATGCTGGAATTCTTTAAGACAGAGCATAAAGATATTGTGGATACCATCAATGAAAAGAAAGTGCTGGATGATGAGATCACAGAAGCAATCGTAGAGGCAGTTAAAGAATATAAGAGCAGGTGATAGGATATGGCAAATACCAAGGAAATCCAAAAGCGAATGAAAAGTATTCAGGATACCATGAAAATCACAAATGCCATGTATATGATTTCTTCCTCTAAATTGCGCAGTGCGAAACAGAAGCTGGAAGATACCGAACCCTACTTTTATTCTTTGCAGATGGCGCTTTCCCGTTTTCTGCGGCATATTCCGGATACGGAGAGCCGATATTTTGATAAAAAGGATGATATTCCGGAAAATGAGAAGCGCAGAGGTTATATTGTGATTACCGCAGATAAAGGGTTAGCTGGTGCATATAACCATAACGTGATAAAAATGGCACATGAGCTTTTCGAACAGGGAAAAAATAACAAACTGTTCATTGTCGGTGAATTGGGCCGCCAATATTTTGCCAAAGAAGGACTTGAAGTAGACACTGAATTTAAATACACGGTACAGAATCCATCCCTGCACAGAGCCAGAGTAATTACGGATCGTATCATGGATCTGTATGACAGAGATGAACTGGATGAAGTGTACATTATTTATACAAAGATGGAAAATGCATTTACCATGAATGCAGAAAAAATTCAGCTTTTGCCGTTTAAAAAAGAAGATTTTATGAAAGCTCCGATTGATATTTATCAGGAGGAGATTAAGGTAGAACCGTCGATGGAGGCAATCTTAGAGCATGTGGTTCCGAATTTCGTAACGGGTATCATTTACGGTTCCCTCGTAGAATCTTTTGCCAGCGAGCAGAATTCCCGAATGATGGCAATGCAGACTGCAACAGACAGTGCAAAGGAAATGTTGCAGAGTTTGTCCATTCAGTATAACCGTGTCAGACAGGCTGCCATTACGCAGCAGATTACTGAGGTAATTGGCGGTGCCAAGGCACAGAAGAATAAGAAAAAGAAATAAAGAAAGGAGGTTCCCTCCCGTTTTTTGAGAGGTAAATGGAATGAATAAAGGAAAGATAGTACAGGTTATGGGACCTGTTGTTGACGTTGAATTTGAAGATAACGACCTTCCAT
>CAMBKU010000123.1 GCA_945868305.1 uncultured Lachnospiraceae bacterium
GCAGAGAGTATGCTTGAAGGTGCGACAACTTCCGTCTGCGGTATCACATCTTTACAGATGGGTGTGTTCGGCGGTATTATTGTCGGACTTGGTGTTGCAGCATTGCACAATCGGTTTTACAAGATTGAACTGCCGCAGGTATTATCCTTCTTTGGCGGAACCAGATTTGTACCGATTATTTCAGCGTTGACCTATACGGTAGTCGGTATCCTGATGTTTTTTATCTGGCCTACGATTCAGCAGGGAATCTACAGTGTCGGAAACCTTGTATTGGAATCCGGCTATGCGGGAACCTGGGTATATGGATTTATGGAAAGAGCATTGATTCCATTTGGTCTGCATCACGTATTTTATCTGCCGTTCTGGCAGACTGGCGTGGGCGGTACGCTGGAAGTCGGTGGAAAGCTCATCGAAGGTGCGCAGAATATTTTCTTTGCACAGTTGGCTGATCCGAGTGTAGAACATTTTGCAGTTTCTGCGACCAGATTTATGTCCGGTAAGTTCCCGCTTATGATTTTCGGACTCCCGGGAGCAGCACTTGCTATGTATCGTACCGCAAAACCGGAAAAGAGAAAAGCGGTTTCAGGACTGTTGCTTTCTGCAGCGCTTACTTCCATGCTGACCGGTATTACTGAGCCGCTGGAATTTACCTTCTTGTTCGTTGCTCCGGTATTGTATATCATTCACTGTGTATTTGCTGGACTTGCGTACATGCTGATGCATGTATTTAACGTAGGTGTAGGTATGACCTTCTCCGGTGGTTTGATTGATATGTTCCTGTTTGGTATTCTGCAGGGCAATAAGAAAACAAGCTGGATTTGGATTGTTATTGTTGGTATTGGCTATTTTGTGGTATACTATTTCATGTTCTCCTTCCTGATTAAGAAATTTGATTTCAAAACTCCGGGACGTGAGGATACTGATGATGTAAAGCTTTACACAAGAAAAGATGTGGAAGCAAAGAAAAAGGGTGAAAAAGGTGACACAGCAAACGGAGAGGATGAACTTTCTGCAAAAATCTGTGCAGGTCTTGGCGGAAAGAAAAATATTTCCGATGTTGACTGCTGTGCAACCCGCCTGCGTTGTACCGTATTTGACGCGGCAAAAGTGGATGACGGATTGTTAAAATCTACCGGGGCGTCCGGCGTGATTCATAAAGGTCTGGGTGTGCAGATTATCTATGGACCAAAGGTTACGGTAATCAAGTCAAACCTGGAGGACTATATGGAGCATGCGTCGGAGGAAGAAGTGGAGATTTCCGCTGAGAAAACGGTGATTGCGGAAAAAGAGGAAAAGAAAGAAGCAACAAAATTAATAAAATCTTATGTAATAGTAAGTCCGTTTGATGGTGTGGCAAATGACATTACCACTGCACCGGACGAGGGATTTGCAGGAAAGATGATGGGAGACGGTGCAGCGGTAGAACCGACAGATTCTGTGGTGAAAGCACCGGCTGACGGTGAAATCAGTTTTGTATTCCCGACACATCACGCAATCGGATTTGTGACGGCAGACGGAATTGAGATGTTACTTCATATCGGAATTGACACCGTAAAATTAAACGGAGAAGGTTTCGAGGTGCTTGTAGAAGAAGGTGCAAAGGTGAAAAAAGGCGATGTTCTGATGAAAATTGATCTGGACTATGTAAAGGCACATGCACCGTCACTGGTTTCTCCGATTTTGTGTACAGAATTAAAGGAGAACGAAAAAATAAGATTATTAAAGACAGGAACGGTAAAGGCTGGCGAGGAACTTTTTGCAGTAGATGTATATGAATAAAAGCAGAACCGTTTAGAGGGGGAAGAATATGTACCGAGTTACCAAAGCGCTCAATCACAATGCGGTGCTGGCAATCAAAGAAAAAGGCAGCAGGGAATACCTGCTGCTTGAAAAAGGAATCGGATTCGGACGTAAGGTGAGTGAATACATTGAGCCGACAGAGGATTGTCGGGTATATTCTCTGGCAAATGATTCCGAGACTGGCAGTGCGAGAAATCTTTTAGAAAGTAGCGAGCCGAAATATCTGGAGATTGCCAATACGATTCTGGACGAGGCGGAGAAGGAATTTGGCAAGGTAGACCGGAGCATATTATTTCCTTTGGCAGACCATATTACGTTTGCGGTAAAACGGATGCAGAAAGGTGAGCAGATCAGCAATCCGCTGAACCAGGATATTCAGGTGTTGTTTTATAAAGAATATAAGATTGCTTCAAAGGTAAAAGAATTGTTGGCAGAGGCAGATCACATTACAGTGAGCGAGGATGAGATTGGTTACATTGCACTACATGTTCATTCCTCTATCTGTGATGAAAAGGTATCTGGGGCAATGCAGATTGCGGCTGCGGTTCGGGAATGCATCTCACTTATTGAAGCGGATGTGGGAAAGAGCATTGATGTGCAGACTATTTCTTACAACCGAATGATGAACCATATTAAATATATGGCGGCAAGGGCGCTGAATGGCGAAGAACTGAAGCTGGATATGAATGAATATATGGAACAGAAGTTCCCGAATTCTTTTCGAATCGCAGCGACGGTGTGCAGTCATCTGGGACGCCATTTAGAGGTTATACTGCCGGATATTGAAATCGGATATCTTGCCATGCACATTGAACGTGTTTATGCGGATGAAGGTTCCGAAAATAAATAGAACAGAAATGAAAAAAGATAATAAATAGAATGGAGAATAATATGAAAGAATTTGAATATACGATTACAGATGAAGTTGGAATTCACGCAAGACCGGCAGGGCTGCTGGTAAAAGCGGCAGGACAGTTTTCGGCAGACATTAAAGTGGAATGCAATGGAAAAAGTGCTGATGCGAAAAGATTGATGGCCTTAATGGCGCTCGGTGTAAAAAAAGGAAACACTGTAAGAGTAAGCGTGGAAGGTGAACAGGAGGAGGAAGCGGCAGCTTCCATGGAAAAATTCTTCCAAGAGAATTTATAAACGAAAAGGCATTGCTTTGACAGAAAAGGCAATGCCTTTTTTATTATTGACAAAGCTACCAATCGGTAGCAATATAAATAACGAAAGGAAGTGATTGGATGGCGAGTAAAGAATCAATTCTTATGGCAACACTGGAACTGGCGTCACAAAATGGGTTGGGTGCAGTTACACTTTCTCAGATTGCAAAAAAGGTTGGGATACAAAAGGCTTCTCTGTATAGTCATTTTTCATCGAAAGACGAAATTATTGACAGCCTTTATGAATATCTGCGGACAAAAGCAAAATGCAAAGTTAGTTCGGAGCAAATCGACTATGGAGAGCTGGTAAAAGGAAAGACAGCCCTGGAAGTGCTTCGGTATGTAGTAGGTTCCTATCAGGCAATGAATGAAGACTCAGATATGCTGCAATTCTATCGATTCATTGAGTCAGAGCGACCATTTCATGAAGAGGCGGCCAAAATTATGGTGGCAGAAACACAGAAAATGATACTTGCAACGAAACAGTTGTTTTATGCTATGCAGGTACAGCATGTGATGAATTTCCCCAATGTGGATAGGGCAGCATTTTCGTTTGCAATGTCTGTTCATTCCATTATTGAGTATATAGAGGACAAAAAAACAGCCGGTATGGATGATGATGGAAAAATGATGGAAGATTTTCTAGAGGAATTCTGCAGGATGTATGGAGAAAAATAAAAATACGAAAAAATTACAACAGATTATGTCTGTAAGAAAAGGAGAAAGCGAAATGAAAGATAATACCATTAGAGGAAAAAAACAAAATGAAAGAAAAAGAAGTATGATTCATTATATGGGGCTACTTGGGATTGTCAGCCTGTTTTCTTATGCATTGGCAGTTGTTTTTTCGCCGTCTG
>CAMBKU010000124.1 GCA_945868305.1 uncultured Lachnospiraceae bacterium
AAGGAGGAGTAACAGTGATTGAAATCAATCATTTAGTGAAAAAGTATGGTGATCATATCGCGGTAAATGATTTGAGCCTGAATATTGAGTCGGGCAAAATCTATGGTTTTTTAGGACCGAACGGTGCAGGAAAATCTACCACGATGAATATCATCACCGGATATCTTGGAGCCACCAGCGGGGAAGTAAAAATCAATGGTTTTGACGTTCTTTCCCAGCCGGAGGAAGCAAAAAAATGTGTCGGATATCTGCCGGAACTGCCGCCGCTTTACATGGACATGACGGTTTTGGAATATATGAATTTTGTAGCAGAATTAAAACAGATTCCAAAAGAAAAACGTAAGACTTTTGTAAAAGAAGCAATGGAGCTTACCAAAATTTTGGACATGAAGGATCGCCTGATCCGAAATCTGTCAAAAGGTTATCGCCAGAGAGTAGGATTTGCCCAGGCAGTTTTAGGTTATCCTGAGGTAATCATTCTGGATGAACCGACTGTTGGATTGGATCCGAAACAGATTATAGAAGTCCGGGAGCTCATAAAAAGTCTGGGAGAGAAGCATACCGTAATTTTAAGTTCACATATTCTTTCTGAGATCAGTGCTGTCTGTGACCATATTTTTATTATTTCAAAAGGAAAGCTGGTAGCAAGTGATTCCACCGAAAATCTGACACTTATGATGTCAGGGGCGCAGGAAATTGAACTTCTCGTAAAAGCAGGGAAAGACGAGACAGAAAATGTAATAAAAGAAATATCTAAGGTGCAGAAATTCCATGTGGAAAAAGGCACCGAGGAACATACAGTGCAGGCATTTATTTCTGCAGATAAAGGAGAGGATATCAGAGAGGCCGTATTCCTTGCATTTGCCTCGGCAAAGCTGCCTGTTCTTGAAATGAAGTCGGAAGGAAAATCCTTAGAGGATATTTTTCTGGAACTGACATCAAAAAAAGAGCCTACGGCGCTTGAAAAGGTAAAGAGCCGGAAAACCTTAAAAGAAACGATAGAGGAAAAGAAAGAAGAAAAGAAAAAAGAACAGGAAAACGAAAAAGAGGAGGCGGATGAATAATGCTTGCAATTTTTAAAAGGGAGTTTAAATCGTATTTTCAGTCCGTAATCGGATGGTTGTTCATCGGCGTTACGCTTTGTCTGTTCGGACTCTATTTTGTGGTGTATAACCTGTCTTACGGATATGCTTATGTTTCTTACAGTTTATCGGCAATATCCTTTATATTTTTAATTACGGTTCCGGTACTTACAATGCGTGTATTGGCAGAAGAGCGGAATAAGAAAACGGATCAGCTGATTTTGACATCGCCGGTACCACTTGGGAAAATTGTAGCTGCAAAATTTCTTGCTATGGCAGCGGTATTTTCTATCAGTGTTGCAGTAATTGCTTTAAGTCCACTATTTTTAAGAGCTTTTGGAGAAGTTCCTATGAAAGAATCCTATGTGGGGATTTTGGGATTTTGGCTGTATGGGCTTACATGTATTGCCATTGGTACCTTTGTGTCTTCTTTGACAGAGAGCCAGGTGATTGCCGCGGTTACCACCTTTGGATTGCTATTTTTGGGGTACATGATGGGTGCTATCACAAATATGATATCTTCAAACGGAAATCTGCTTACTAAAATATTGGGATGTTATGATCTGACATCGCATCTGGATAAGTTTTGCAGCGGTGTCCTGGATGTGACAGGAGTTGTTTATTATGCTTCCATAATTGTTCTGTTCCTGTTTTTGACGGTACAGTCTATCCAGAAGCGGCGCTGGAGCATGAGCGTGAAGAAAATCGGACTTGGTGTGTTCAGTACGGGAATGGTAGTGATTGGTATTGCAGTTGCCGTAGTCCTTAATCTTGCAGTATCAGCGCTTCCGTCTACATTGACAGCCATTGATGTGACAAAAGAAAAACTCTATACAATTACGAAAGATACCAAAGATTATCTGGCGGATCTTAAGGAAGACGTTACGGTTTATGTTTTAAGCGCAAAGAGTACGTTGGAGACGCAGGACCCTACATTAGCTGGTATGCTGGAAAAATACAAAGATGCATCCTCACATGTGAAAATTGTATATAAAGATCCGAAAGTGTATCCGCAGTTCTATTCCAATTATACGGATACGGCACCTTCCAGCAGTAGTCTGATTGTAGAGAGTGGAAAGCGTTCTAAGATTGTTGATTATAATGAATTGTACGAAACATCAATTGATTACTCTACTTATTCCCAACAGACAACGGGATATGACGGGGAAGGACAGCTTACCAGTGCCATTGCTTATGTTGTAAATGAGGATATGCCAGTGATTTACGAGATTACAGGTCATGGAGAAAGTGAACTTGCAGGCGGTTTTACAGAAGCACTGGAAAAAGCGAATATGGAGGTAAGTTCCCTGACGCTTTTAAAGAGTGATTCAGTGCCGGAGAACGCAGCGGCAATCATCATCAATGGACCGACATCTGATTTCTCTGAAGATGATGCAAAAAAAGTTGCGGACTATCTTGCGGCAGGTGGAAAGGCGTTTATTACAGCAACCTATTCAGAGAAAGAAATGCCGAACTTTGAGTCCATTTTAGCTGCTTATGATATTCATCTGGAACAGGGTGTTGTAGTTGAGCAGGATAAAAACAGTTATTATCAGAATCCGTTTTATCTGTTGCCTTCTATCAGTTACGCCACATGGACCTCAGATGTGTCAGATAGTTATATTTTTGCACCATATTGTAGAGGAATCACACATCCGGAGACAGAAGAAGATGCAGAGATTACTTATACCGATTTACTGACATCCTCATCCACCTCTTATGCGAAAGCGGACGTGGCAAATATGACATCTTATGAGAAAGAAGATGGGGATGTGGATGGTCCGTTTATCATCGGCCTGGAGGCAGAAAAGAAGATTGATGACGATAAGACGACACAGCTTTTTGTGTTTGCAAGTTCAACCATGTTTGACGACAGTGCAGACCAGATGGTGGCAGGAAACAATGCAAAACTGTTTTCCTCTTGTATCAATGGCCTTTCGGATGATGGAGAAGGAAATTCTTCTATTGTCATTCCGGTAAAGGAGTATGATACGGCCAAAATTACTGTTTCCAGTATGACAGTTATTCTGTCAGCGGTTGGATTTGTCGTATTGCTTCCACTGGTACTTCTTGGCGTAGGTATTGGTATATGGGCAGTAAGGAGAAAGAAATAATGCAAAAACAAAAAAAGCAGTTTGTTATAATTACAATATTATTACTTATATGCATTGGTGTATGGCTTGGTATTCGTGTATATAATGATAAGATGGAAGAAAAAGAGAAACAGGAAGCAGAGGCAGAAAGAATAACGGTAGCGGAAATTGATGCAGATGATATAACGGCGTTTTCCTATGAATATGAAGGAGTAGAGCTTTCCTTTACCAAAACAGACGATACCTGGACTTATGACGCGGATACTTCCGTTCCGTTGGATCAGGATGCAATAGTATCTCTGCTTTCCAATGTGGAAAGTGTTATTGCAGAGGATGAGGTAAAAGATTATGATGATATTTCTGACTATGGGTTTGATGCATCGGAGCAGAAAGTGTGCGTAAAAACGGAAGAACAGGAATATATTTTCACCTTTGGTATGAACAATAGTCTGTTGAATCAGGACTACATGATGTTGGACGGAGATGATACGGTATATCTGGTGTCCACTACCATAAAAAACAGTTTTGAAAAATCTGTTGAGGATTTAACACAAGCAGAGGATACAGAAAGTATAGAAGAATAATGAAAAAAG
>CAMBKU010000125.1 GCA_945868305.1 uncultured Lachnospiraceae bacterium
CAAGAAGCGCATATGATTTGGTAAAAACGGTACATACCATGGGAATAGACAGTATGTTTCTATGTGGGGAATCGACAATTTATATCTATAGCAAAAAATTGATGGAAAAGGGACTGCTTGAAGGAGAGGAACATACACAGGGAGCCAAAAAGACTATTTACCGGATTACAGAGAAAGGGAAAAGGGCACTTGCTGAGGCAATCGAGGAAACCACCATACACTATCAGCAGGAGGACGCAGGATTTACGATCGCGGTCATCTTTTTAGATTTATTTCCAGTGGATAAAATGAAGGAATTGCTCCAAGAAAGAATGCAAAGCATTGAAGATGCGATACAGGGACTGGAGCAGAGACTACAGATACTAAAGGAAATAAAGGAACTGCCCGAATATCACGAATACTGCATCAAAAGGCTGATAAGAATAGCCGGGGCAGAATTGCAAAGTGTACAGGAACTGCTGTTATCAATTTAAAAGAAAGAAGGTAAAAATGCTATGGCAAGTCAAATGAGTTTATTATATCCAGCGGATTATGACAGAACAAAAGAAAATGCAATGAAGAATTTTCAATTTATTCAATCGTTACAGATTGATGACATGATTGTTTTGGTCAAAGAAAGTTATCGTGGATTTGCAGATCTTTCACTGGAGAAATTTTTTTCTTCAGAGCCCAAGGTGCTAAAATACAGGCTGGCGGTCGTGAAGGATCTGGTAGAAAACGATAAACTATATGAGGTGTTTTGTAAAGCGGTTTCACTTATTTATAATATTAATGATCTGCGCCGGGTATTAAGCAGTGATTATACGATTGATGCGGCATTAAGTTCAATTCGTTATCTGGAAATGTATCAGGAAATCGTAAATCTGTTTGCAGATGCATTGCGGGAATGCAGCATTGAATCGGAGGGGATGAAAGCATTCAAAGCTCAGATACTTTCTATTGCGGAAAGCGAAGAATATCAGAATCTAAATGAAGAATTATCCAAAATGGAAGTAAATTTTGGTTATGTAAAAAGTATTACCATAGGTGTCAATCTGGATGAAAATCTGCGCCCGAAAGAGAGTGGTATTTTATCAGTAAATAAGACTTCGTTCCGGCAGGGAACGGTTATGGATCGGCTGATTAAAAAAAATGCTGGAGATGATGTCTTGATGTCATCTCTGTATCCGTTAAAAAAGGGGCTGCATGGAGAAGAATTAAAGGCATTGAATTATTCGGTAAGCAATGCCCTTCATACGATTTTTGCAAAGTCACTTCGGGATTTTGAACCAATCGTGCAGAATTATTACAGCACCAATACGGATATGTTTGTGCTGCTTTTGGATGATATTCGTTTCCTGACGGCAGGAGTGGGATTTATCCGTTCTATGAGGGAACTTGGATTTGCTATGTGTTGTCCTGAGGTTGCAGAACTGGAGGAAAAGAAGTGCGAACTGACACAGCTTTATAATCCGATTCTGGCAAGAAAATCGATTGAACATACCATTGTTTCCAATTCCTTTACTTTTGATGAGGATGGCAGGTTTTATCTGGTGACAGGCCCGAATCATGGCGGAAAATCTGTTTTTGCATATTCGGTGGGCATGGCGCAGGCTTTGTTCCAACTGGGGCTTTTTGTACCGGCGGAAAGCGCATATATGAGCCCTGTTACCGGCATTTATACGCACTTCCCGTCCTCGGATGAAAATAATTATGGGAAGGGAAGACTGGAAAGTGAATGTGCCAGATTAAGTGAGATCATAAAAGAGCTGACCGATACGGATATGCTTCTTATGGACGAGTCTTTTTCCAGTACCAGCGGTTTAGAGGTAAGTTATATTGCATCCGAGGTTTTGACAGGAATCGGCATGATTGGCTGTTGTGGATTATTTGTAACGCATATCCATGACCTTACGCAAAAGGTGGAAACCTATAATTCGCACCCGGAAAATAAGGGAAAAATTGATAATCTGGTAGCATTGATGGAAGACAAAGATAATGGGACGAGAAGCTATAAGATTGCGCGGACTACGCCGGACGGACTAAGCTATGCGAAGGATATCGCGGGCAGATATGGACTGGATTTGGATGGAATTCAAAAGCTGCGGGAAAGCAGATAGGACTGTCGTTACACCAGACAGTCCACCGAAGCGCCCACAATGCTACTGTCCGTGGTTCCTGCGGCTGTGTATTCTGTGGCTGTGCATTCTGCGGTTGTGCTTTCCGGAATAATGGAGTCTCCGACATACTCATCAATGTGCCGTCTGCGGCGGTCTTCAATCGGAATGCTGTTTGCAATGGCAATCCGTTCTTCCGCCTTTCTTGCCCGGCGTTTCTTTATCAGCTTTTCAGTCGTTCTTTTTGCGCGTTTTACTTTTTTGGCAGAAAGTTCGGTCTTTGCTTCCTTTTCCAACTGGTTTTCTTTACGCAGTCTGGCAGATTTGATATTTCCCTGTTTTTCAATGGATTTCGCAATTTTTTTGGCTTTTGTGATTTCAGAAGAATACGTGGAAACCTGTTTGACCGCGTTTGCATCTGCCCTTGCAAGGGCGATGACAGCGGCAACCTGCGACGGCGTTTTTGCCTGGGCGAGACGCATGAGATAGCCCGTTTCGTTCATGGAACGGCGGACAGAAAAAGCGCTGCTTTTTGATTTCTTTTTGCTTTTCGTATAGTTTTTTGTATAGTGTGAGGAGAAAGCTCCCATACCTGAAAAAGAATTGGTGAAAATCGTATTCATAAAGCATCCCCTTTCTTTTGGTGTGAAGTATCTTTTGACACTAATCTTATAAAATATATCGTGCAAAAACGGTGAAAAATTAACGGTGCAGAATGGATATAGAAAAAAATCAGTCATTTCAACGGAATTTCGGTCTGCTTTACGCTTGAAAAATAAATAAATATAAAATTTTTATTAAAAAAAATTTAAAAATCATGAAAAATATATGAAAAACGGGATGTGCGATTGTGAAAAATATATAAAAAAAGGAAGGCGATTTTTGAGGTCAACAAAAATTGACATTCAGAATAAATTTCAGTAGAATACATTCGGCATGGGAGCATGCTATATTAGATAAGAAAGGAAGGGGTAAATACGGAGGAACTGTCAAAAGCACTGATGGAAGAATTAAATTGTGAGACGGCGTTTACAATTCCCATTTTTGGTGGGATACCGGTTGCCGAATCCGTCGTGGTCACATGGTTTATCATGGCAGTGCTGGTCATAGGTTCTATTCTGCTGGTGAGAAATCTGAAGGTTGAGAACGTCAGTAAGAAGCAATTGGCACTGGAGACGGTGATTGGAACAATCTATGACTTTTTTTACGATCTTCTGGGAGAAGAAGGCAAGGGCTATATCCCATATCTGATGACGGTAGCTTTTTATATCGCATTTTCAAATATGATTGGTCTGCTCGGCATGAAATCTCCGACGAAGGACGTGGGCGTCACCGGGGCGTTAGCACTGATGAGTATTATTCTGATAGAATATTCGGGCATACGTAAAAAAGGTCCGAAAAAGTTCTTAAAGAGTTTTGCGGAACCAGTTCCGGTTATGCTTCCTATGAACATACTGGAAATTTTCATTCGCCCGTTGTCACTGTGTATGCGTCTTTTTGGTAATATCTTAGGCGCATTCGTAATCATGGAACTTATCAAAATCGTAGCACCTGTTTTGGTGCCGATTCCGTTCAGTTTTTATTTTGATATTTTTGACGGGCTGATTCAGGCATATGTATTTGTCTTTTTAACAT
>CAMBKU010000126.1 GCA_945868305.1 uncultured Lachnospiraceae bacterium
CGAATCCGGTCATGCTCCCAAGTACCCTTTGTATGGTTGATTGCATTAAGCAGCTTAATACCTCTCCCCGGCGGCTCCCAGTCAACCAGATTTTTTGTATAATCATCAAGCAAAAAATCTGTCTCACGTACACCGCCTTTGATTCCTTCTTTTTTATCGCTCCCACATGGAACGAATACCCGGTGCGCCTGATCAATTTCAGGCAAATAACGGTCTAACCATTCATTTTTTTCTTCCAATGCATATGGACTGTCCGTCAAATATGCCGACAGGATATTTACTTCGATTTCCGGATGATTTACAATGATATCCCTTACTGCCTCCACAACATTTTGATGTGGTGCCTGGTTTAAAAAGTATCCTTTTTCATAGAGTTTTTCCAACGTATCTAAAGGCGTAAATACGGCAAGTGTACCGTCCATATCAACAAAAAGTCTTTTTTTCATTTTTCTTCCCCCTTCCCCTTAAACTTCAACTTCTTTAGTCGTTCCATTACATCCAGCGACAGCCCCGGAGCTGCCAGTTCTGCGACATCAGCAGGTTTCATTCCACTTTCCAAACAATCAAGCAAAAAATCCTTCTGTTCATCAGAAAGGTCTTGACCTTTGATATATCTATCTACAAAATGTTTCACATCTCTCTGCCTGCACCACGCTGTCCACGCTCTCCGTCCATCTTCTAACACCCCGGTTTTCTTTCCTGCTTCTTCGCCTCCATTCCCTTTAAAAACTTTTTTATTATCCGACTCATTGGACGGAATTATTGGGAGAGGTATTGCCTGTGGTGTCCTTCCCAAATAAGCTCCTTGATATTCTTTTCCCTCCTCTCGTTCTGCTTCCAATTTTTCAATCTGTTTTTGCAACATCTCAATAATGCTGTCTTTAGTCCGTATCGTTTCTTCCTGTGCTGCAGCCTGTTTTTCTAAAGCGGTCTCAAGATTATCCATAATTGTGTTCCGGATATTTCTGCTTTCCTCAAAGACTTCCTCAGCTTCTTTTTTCAGTCTTTCCACTTCTTGGTTTACAGCATCAAGGCTACTATACGACCGGATTAAAAAGTCCTGCCTGGTCTTTCGGATTTTCGCAACGCTGTACTTTTTCTTTTCCATATCATCAAGCGTCTCAAGCGGCATCCGATCCAACGCACAAATGTAATACCATTCCCTTTTTCCCCAATCCTTGATTTTTTTCAAAAAATCAATAACATCGCTCTGTAATTTCATTCCTGCTGCAATCTGTAGTTGTAAATTTAATATCAACTCCAGATTTTCATTATCTTCTGACATAAATTTCCTCCCTTCCTATCGGCTTTTCCAAAGTCGGTTTTTTCACTGCTTCTCTCTGCTGTTTTTCATCCTTCACAATGCCTGAAAGGATTCTTTTCTCCTTTCTGACATCTGCAAGTTTCTGCGTAAGATTACTCGTATCTGTTTCAAGCAGCCCTTCCGGATATTCTTCTGTCAATTCTTCCAGTCTGTCCTGTATTTCCTCCGACCAGTTGTTAAAATTCTCCTGCTCATTCAACTGCTTTATTAGTTCGTGATATTCCCCTCTCACCTCCTGATCTATCTCCTTCACAGCAGCACTATCTGTGTACAACTGTTTTACAAGATAAGACTCCATTTTTTTTATCTCATCCAAACGGGCTGCCGCTTCCTCCTCTGAACGAATCCCAGTTCGCAAAAGGTATCTGCATTCATCCGCTAGACGGTCAATTTGCAACATATCCCGCCGCACCTGCCTTTGATTTACGGCATAAGGATTTTTCAGCTTATAAAAAGCGCCGGCTTGATAAAGCCGACGCACATAACGTACCTGATAACGGTTTAAATATGTTTTTTTCGCCAGGCTGCCATCCAGCCTGACCTTTTTCAAACGCGGAGTCTGTCTCTCAAAATATGTAAAGTCTTTCATACGGATTCGCTCTTTAATATCCTCTATCCGGTATCCTTTTTCCATGTTGTAATCTCTGCGTTTCATATCATTTTCTGCATTTTCTTTGCCAAGATTATAATCATTCCTTGCATACCTTGCCCCCGGCATATGATAGGTTAGATACTCTCCATGCTTTTTTGAGTAACCTTTTCTGATTTTGTATCCAAACGCCTGCATATTATTGAGAAACTCAGAGAAAGATGTTGCATGATTGATAGCATAATCAATGTCACACTGAATGATTTTTGTCCCGGTCATCTTCCCCCTTTTTTCAGCCATATGCTCCGCATAAGATTTTCCCTTCCGCTTATCTTCATAGACCAACTTTTTCAATCCATGCTTCAAACAGATTCGGTCTGTCACAGGCTGGATATATTTTTTCCAATCGCCCTTTTCGTATCGCCACTTATACCCCGTTTCGCGGTTAACTGAATTAAAAACAATATGACCGTGCATATGCTCCTGATCCGTATGAACTGCAAAGGCATATTCGTAACTGTCGCCCAGATATTCTTCACAAAATTCTTTGATTACCTGGTATGCTGTTTTACTGTCACATTCTCCCGGTTTCCAACTAATCACAAAATGATAACCCTGTCGCCCAAAGAGCTTATTTTCTTTTTCATTGGCTGTGGTCAATCCCAAAATCTGATTCCATTCTTTTTTGGTATCAATCATCATCTGATATGCTTCTGGCGCATCCGTGCTGATATTACTCCCAGTCAAAAGTCCTCCCTCTGTCTTATCCGGATTCAAAATATATTCCAGACTATTTTTCAAGTGCACTCCGGCAAGAGGTATCGAATGTTTTCCACCTTTTGTTTTTGTTTCATTCACTTTCAGGATTCTCGTAATCGCCATAATTTTCCCCCAACTCTGCCACCATTTTTTCAAAAGTACCGTTTAATTTTTTCAGTTCCTCCTCCAAAATCTCAATGTCAAGTTGGTTTCCAAAACCAGCATTTATTTTATGCACTGCCTGATTGATATTGACACCGATCTTATTAATTTGCCATCGGATATTCTTAAGCTCTTTTTGTATTTCCATTTTCTGAATAGCTTCCGGTTTTATCAGGGTACATTGCCGCACATAAGCACTCACATTTTTTTTGCCATTTCTGGTTTGCGACAGCTCATCTTGTTCCGCCAATGCAAGCAGCCTTCCATACTCCTCATCATTCAGGCGTAGCTTAAATTCCTTATCCCGCTTCATAAGGCATCACATCTCTTTTTTCCCCGAAACGAGTCTTCATAGATTCGAAAAACTCCTCGTAATTTTCTTCCGTAACCTCTCCAAAAGTGGCAGTGACCGCATCCATAATCATCTTGTTTTTCTCTGCCTCACGCTTCATGTTTTCCACTTCAATTTTCTGGTCGACCTTCTCCAATTCTGCATGAATTTTCTTTTTCTGTTCCTTGATATTAAGTTCTTTTTCTTCCACCTTCTCCAACTGTTCCATAAGAGTTTTTTTTCGTTCTACAAGCATCTCATATTGTTCCATACTTTTTACTCCT
>CAMBKU010000127.1 GCA_945868305.1 uncultured Lachnospiraceae bacterium
AGGAAAAAAGAATACGGTTGTATCCATGAAAGATTTTAGTTTTACATACGCAGATTCGGAACAAGAAAGCCTATCGGGGATTAATCTGGAAATACGGGAGGGAGAAGTTGTTCTTTTAACCGGTGCAAGCGGATGTGGTAAGACGACGCTCACAAAATGTATCAATGGTCTAATTCCGGATTTTTGTGAGGGAAGGCTGGCAGGGAGCTGCAAGGTATTTGACATGGATATTTCAGAACATGAAACGGGTGATTATTCCCCTTATGTGGGTTCTGTTTTTCAAGATCCCAGGTCGCAGTTTTTTACCCTTCATGTAAAAACAGAACTTGCGTTTCCGGCGGAAAATCTTGGCATGCGACGGGAGGAGATGCAAAAGAAATACAGAGATTCCGTGCGCTTTTTCGGGCTAAAGAAGCTACTTGACCACAGCATTTTTGAACTTTCCAGCGGAGAAAAGCAAAAGCTGGCTGTGGCGGCAGCGTATACAGCGGGAGTAAAATTGTTCGTGCTGGATGAACCTTCTGCCAATATGGATGCTGTCGGAACAGAACAGCTAAGGAGTACCATTGAGAAACTGAAAAAGGAAGGTTACACAGTGGTGGTTTCGGAGCATAAGTTATATTATTTAAAAAATTTGGCAGACCGCGTGATATTGTTAAAAGATGGGAAAATTGCAGAGGAAATTAGCGGAGAAGAATTTGCAAAAAAAACGACAGTATGGTTTAAAGAGAATGGATTAAGAAGATTAGAATTAGCTGCTGTGAAATCAGAAAAACCGAAGTGGGAAAGCTGGAGCAGGGATACGATTTTTCGTGCCGAAAATCTGTCTTTTTGGTATAACCGGAAAAGTCCTTTATGGGAAAATGTGTCTTTTGAAGCGAAAAGAGGTGACATTATAGGTGTACTAGGTGCAAACGGTGCCGGGAAAAGTACACTGTTCCGGGTGCTGATGGGACTTGAAAAACCAAAAAAGGGACAGATATTTCTAAATGACAAAAAGGCAGGAAAGAAAGACCGGAGGAAGATATCTTCATATGTCATGCAGGATGTGGATTATCAATTATTTGCCTCTACTGTATTGGAAGAAATGCTGTTGGAAAGCAAAGGCGACGAAGCTGACAGAAAAAAGGCGGTCGATATCCTTACGTATTTCGGCTTGGAAAAATGTAAAGACAAACATTCCTCCAGGCTTTCCGGAGGACAAAAGCAGCGCCTTTCTATCGCCATGGCATATATGCGGCAGACGGATATTCTGTTTTTGGATGAGCCGACCAGCGGACTGGATGGAAGAAATATGAAGCTGGTATGTGATGCAATAAAGAAACTGGCAGAGAGAGGATGTCTGGTTTTTATCATCACGCATGACTATGAATTTGCTGCAAAAACACTGCGGTCACTAATTGTCTTAAAGGAGCATGCAGCAGTCCGGATTTCTGAGGAAGCTTATAAACCGGAAGAACTTTATAAATATTACCAAAGTAAACCAGAAAATTATACTGAACCCTTAAGGACAGTTACATTTTCTGATACGAAAAAAGGAGAAATAGCATGAGTAAAAAGAAAAACAGCAAGGTATTAAAAGGTCTGATTCGTATTGGTATTTTTAGTGCATTGTGGATAGTAGTTGCCTTTTTGGTGGCCTTCACGATTGGATTTTTTGCACCGATTATGGTTGTAATGCCCTGTATTTTGGGTGTTATTGGAGGAATTATCTATATGGTGATGTTCTCAAAGCTGGAAATAAAAGGAGGAATAGTAATCAGTTCAGCACTTCTTGGTGTCTGCCTGTTTACGATGGCGCCATATGGAATGATGTTCTTCTGCACCCTGGCTGGTGGTATTATTGGCGAAATTTTAATGGCTGTGATTGGAAAGGATAAGTTTGTTGGCAAGGCTGTTGGCAGCAGTATGGCACTCCTCGGTCTTGCGCTTGGTGAATATATTCCGGTTATTTGTATGCGGGAAGCATATACGGCTTTATATGCAGATGAAACATTCGGGTCGGGACCGGTTCTTGAAAAAGTAATGAATGCGGTGAATGGTCCAATTGCGATTTTGCTTCTGATAGTTACCGTACTTTGTACATTTTTAGGATGTTTTATCGGGAATAAAATTGTGAAAAAACATTTTGAAAAATAAGGCAGGAGGATTTTATGAATAATATGGCAGATGCCAGGCCGATTGCGAGGAGCAGTGGTTGCAGTGTATTTCAATTCCGAAATGAAACCGGTGACGGAACCATGACGGTTTATGAGGTGTTTCCAGGTGTGGAGTTAATCTATAACGACTTTCATATGAACTGCTATGACTCGGACTATAAACCGGAGGCAGACCTGTTTTGTATTGATCATTGTCGGGAAGGAAGACTGGAGTATCCAGCGAAAAGCGATGCCTATTCCTATGTGGAGGCGGGAGATTTAAAATTTGACCGAAGACTTACGCATACGGGAAAATTTGATATGCCTCTTTCTCATTATCATGGAATAACAGTAGCGGTTGATATGAAAATTGCGGAACATTCCATTCATGAACAGATAAAGGACTTTCCGGTAGATTTGCGGGAATTACAGAAAAAATTTTGTAAAGATGCTCACCCGGCGGTTATTCATAATGCGGGTTCTATGGAACACATTTTTGGAGAATTATATGCGGTTCCACAGAACATAAAAATACCTTATTTCAGAATAAAAATACTGGAATTGTTTTTGTATATGTATGCATTAGAACTTCCCAAAGAACCTACTGAGAAACCATATTTTTACAGAACGCAGGTGGAGAAAACGAAAGCCATTAAGGAGTTTCTCGCGGAGCATAAGCAGGAGAATTATACGCAGGAACAGCTGGCGGAAAAATTTGATATACCAATCACAGCGATGAAAAATTGTTTCAAATCGGTGTATGGTATGCCAATCGGCAGTTGGCTGATGCAGTATCGCATGAATTATGCTGCGGAGATATTAATCGCAAATCGGGACATCAGTATTACGGAACTGGCAGGTGAGGTCGGATATGACAGTCCGAGTAAGTTTGCAATTGCTTTTCGCAAAATTATGGGAATGTCACCGACGGAGTACCGGAGCAGAAAGACTTCTTGTCTAATCGGGACAAAACGGACGGCACGGAGCGGAAAAACAAAATAGAGACGCTATAATAATAGGAGTAGTTAGTGAAAACTAATTACTCTTATTTTTTTATGAAAG
>CAMBKU010000128.1 GCA_945868305.1 uncultured Lachnospiraceae bacterium
AATATTTTTATTTTTCTAATCATTTTCAGTGTCCTCTGGCTTCTTGACCATTACCGCCTTGCCGCTGGTAAGCTGAAAGTAGAACAGGACAACAGGAAGATGAACTCAAATTTGCATAAGACAAAGGAACTGATGCCGCTATTAATTTCAGTCGTCAATGAAAACGAAGGACTTTTAGATCCACAGCTTGTGGAGGAGTTCAATCAGATTTATTCCGAGCAGATGATTACGGGGAGAGAGGAAAATATGAATTACAAATTATTAGGAACGACAGGAATAAAGTTACTGGATTCACAGTTGCAGCATTATATTCTGGAATGCAGCAGAAAAGGAATTGTGATGGATGTGTTTGCATCGGAGCCGATTGGAAAGCAACTTCATGAGATGCATATCGCACAGCTTATGATGCATAATGTGATGGGAGATTTATTGCGCAATGCAATACGTGCAATTGAGAGGAGCGGAAGAACGGACGGAAAGATTTTGGTTATTCTTGGAAAAAAGGAAGGTATTGTGGAATTGGATATCTTTGACAATGGAGATGAAATTCCGTTTTCGATACTGGAAAAATTTGGGAAAAGAGGTTTGACGACAGGGGGAACAGGAAATGGTCTGGCGGATATTGCGGAGATGCTTAAGGACTATAAGATATCCCTTGTTATTAAGGAAAATGAGTCGGGAAGCAGTACTTATGTAAAGGGATTCATGCTTGTTTTCGACGGAAAAAACAGGAGGGAATTGCGAACCTGCCGCAGTGGAAAAGAAAAGTTAAAAAAGATTGGATATTGGACGGTTGTTTCGGAAGAAGCATTCGGAGAAAAAGAAGGATAATGAGAAAAAAAGACTGATAATAAAAAGACAGAAATCTTGACTATTTTCCAAATGTTAGTTATTATAAATTTGAGTTAGAAATAACTAACTCATAAGGAGGTAACATGAGTCAGGAGGTATTTGAACTTGTTCAGGGGATGGACTTAAAAAGTGTCGAGACACAGATTGCATTACAATGTGCGCCGCTCATTAGCGGACTGAAAATGTCGAATCTGTTAATCGTTTCCGCGGAGGATGAAACGCTTGTGCGGATGATTCTGCGAAAATCCGGGATTTCTTTCTATCGTCTGTTAAAGAGCGGAGAGAAGGTGACATTTCTTTTGTTCCGCAGAGAATGGCTGGAAGCCTACTTACAGCAAAAAGAAGTAAGAGCTGTTTTTGTTGCGGAGGGTTATCAGGACTATATACTTGGAAATGTTTTCCGAACTTTCCAGGAGCGTTATAAACGTTACATGAACGGTGGAGATTGTTTTCCGCATGAAATGGGGCTTTTGCTTGGATATCCGGTAGAAGATGTGCAGGGGTTTATGGAAAACGAGGGGAAAAACTTTCTTTACTCCGGGTATTGGAAGGTCTATGCAGATGTACAGGAGAAAATAAAGCTGTTTCAGAAGTTTGAAACTGCGAAGGAAACTGTGATTCAGTTACTTTCTTACGGGGTGGGCATTCGGGATATCATAGATATTTATAATGAGGAACATGAGTTAAGACAGAAAGCAGTTTAGGAGGAAAAGTAAAATGAGTAAAATCAGTGTTGTGTATTGGTCACAGACAGGAAATACCCAGGCAATGGCAGAAGCAATCGGCAGAGGAATTGAGGCAGCGGGAAAGGAAGCAGAAGTTGCTGGGATTGGAAGCGTTTCATTGGACGAGTTGAAAAAAGAGAGTGTATTTGCGCTTGGCTGTCCGGCAATGGGAGCCGAGGTTTTGGAGGAAACAGAAATGGAACCGTTTGTTTCTGAGGTGGAAGGCTTTGCAGCAGGAAAGACAATTGCACTTTTTGGTTCTTACGGATGGGGAGACGGTCAGTGGATGCGTGACTGGGTAGACCGTATGAGCGCCGCAGGGGCAAAAGTGGTAAATGGAGAGGGCCTGATTTGTCAGGAAGCACCGGATGACGGCGCGATTGCTGAGTGCGAAAGTCTTGGAAAACAGCTTGCGACCATGTAAGGCATACAAATAGTAACACATAAAAAAGAACAGATGTTGAGCCGCTCTGCGTAAAAGCAGGGCGGCTCTTTTTTGGAATTTGCTGCTAGGGTTCTTTCGGAATAATTTGTAGTAAATCGGAAGAAAATGTGATAGAATAAAACAATGTCTAAAAGCAAATGAAATCATGCGGGAGGAAACAATGCTTACCATCGGAGCACATATGTCTATTGCGAAGGGAATTGATAAAGCGGCAGAAAATACGGTGAAAATGAAAGCGAACACCATGCAGATATTCAGCCGGAATCCCAGAGGTTCAACTTATAAAGTATACAGTGACAGGGAAATAGAAAAATTTCAGACAATCCGAAGGGAGAATGCCTTTGGACCGATTCTTGCCCATGCACCTTATACGATGAATCTTGCGAGTAATCGGGAAAAGGTGTATGAGTTTGCCTGTACAGTTCTTAGAGAAGATGTGGCAAGGATGGATGCGCTCGGTATTGAAAACATGGTATTTCACCCGGGCAGCCATACCGGAATCGGAACAAAAGCTGGAATCCAAAATATTATTGCGGGTTTGAATCAGGCAATTACAGGGGAAGAACAGATTACCGTTCTTTTGGAAACTATGTCGGGGAAAGGTACGGAAATCGGAGTGCGTTTTGAGGAGCTTAAAGAAATCAGAGAGGGAACTTTGCATCCGGAGAGAATTGGCATTTGCCTGGATACCTGCCATGTATTTGCCGCAGGCTATGATATTGTAAATGATTTGGATGGTGTATTGGAAGAATTTGATAAAATACTGGGGCTTAAGCTGCTTCGGGCAATTCACCTCAATGATAGTATGATGCCCTTTGCATCCCATAAAGACCGCCATGCGGCGCTAGGAGCAGGTGAGATTGGTTTTCCGGCATTGCTTAGGGTATTGGAGCATCCAGCATTGCGGAATTTGCCGTTTTATCTGGAAACACCGTTTGATGATGAGGGACATGCAGCAGAAATTCAATTGCTGCGGGAGGAAATAGAATGAACAAGAAAGAAGTTTTAGAGATAAGAAAGCAGTTTACACCGGATAACTGTGCAATTACAC
>CAMBKU010000129.1 GCA_945868305.1 uncultured Lachnospiraceae bacterium
GTTGGCTCTGTGTTTTACCTCTTTTGGATTGATTGGAGAATGACGCTTTTGATGTTGGGGGCAATTCCGGTGACTGTTTTTGCGGTTTCTCCGGTGAGCCGGAAGGTTTATGACATATCGAAGAATACGCAGGATGAATTGGCGGGATTTCAAAAAGATTTGGAGCGTGTGCTTTCGAATGTTCGTCTGGTGAAGTTGAGTCTGGCGGAACAGGATGAGAAAAAAGCAGGCGAAGAAAAAATTCAAAAGCTATTTTGCCTGGGGTTAAAAGAAGGGAGAGTTTTGGCAGTAATCCAGCCCTTTACAACGATGGTTATTTTTCTTCTACTTGTTTTAATTTTTGGGTATGGAAGTATAAGGGTGGCAAATCATACTTTGTCAGCCGGGGGACTGGTTGCAATTGTCTATTATCTGTTTCAGATAGTATCGCCCTGTACACAGATGACATCTTTTTTCGCGCAGCTGCAAAAAGCGCTGGGGGCATATGAGCGTATTCTGGTTATTTTGGATAGACCCGCGGAGCATGAATACATACACGCAGTCATGGAAAAACAGGATGAAAAGAGCAATAAAGATATGCTCTCGTTTCAAAATATAAGTTTTGGCTACGATAAAGCGAAGCCTTTATTTCAGGAATTTACTTTGGATATTGAGATTGGAAAAACAACTGCTATCGTAGGACCGAGCGGAGCAGGAAAGACGACGCTATTTTCTTTGCTGGAACGGTTTTACATTCCACAGGAAGGGTGCATATATTATAAGGGTGTTGATATAAACGGAATGGAATTTAATGATTGGAGAAGGAAAATTGCCTATGTATCGCAGGAAGCACCGTTGATGTCCGGGAGTATTCATGATAATCTGGTTTATGGTTTAAAGGAGTATTGTGAGGAGGATGTCGCGCAGGCGATTCGTGATGTTGAACTGGAGGATTTCGTCTCTTCTCTGCCAAATCAGATAAACACGGAGGTTGGAGAGCGTGGAGTGCGGCTTTCCGGCGGGCAGCGGCAGAGGATAGCCATTGCGAGAGCGATGATTCGGAATCCGGAGATATTATTGCTGGATGAGGCGACTGCTCATTTGGATAGTTGTACCGAAATGTATATACAAAAAGCATTACAAAAGCTTATGGAAAAACGCACAACACTGGTAATTGCCCATCGTTTATCGACCGTTCAGAGCGCAGCCAAAATTGTTATTCTGGAGAAGGGAAAGATAAGTGGGAGTGGGACACATAAAGAGCTGTTAAAATCACATCCGTTGTATGAAGAAATGATAAGGCAGCAGTTTGTTGAAAAAGAGGGAGGAGCTTAGTATGAAAAAGAAAATAGCTGGATTTGCAATATTTATAATGTGTGTAGTGTGTATGGGATGCAGTCAGAAAACGGGAAAAACAGAGCGAGATGCAGAAAGTATTCTCGATATGCAAAAAAGCCAGGAGGTAATAATCTGTGATGCAGAGGGAAAACAGCTTGCAGACATTACGGATGCAAAGCAAATTGAAAACTTCGTAGATGAATTGGATATAGATGGATGGAACCTCAGTGAGATTGGTGATGATGCGGTTCTTTTGTACCAGATTCAGATGTATTATGACAAAGCGCAGAATAAAAAAGCAGAGTTAAAGCTTTATGAGAACCAATATGCAGAATTTTCGATGGGGAAACAAAGCTTTGATTTCCGGATACCGCAAGAGGTGCTGGAGGCAATTAGAAACTTGCAGCAGTAAGTCTTTTTGAAAAAAGAAGCTTAAGGTTACAAAAAAGTAATCTTAAACTTCTTTTTTTATAAGTTCATTTTACATTACAGAAAAATGATACATAGTCTGTGATTTAAAGGTTTCGCCTGCCTTCAGCACAACAGAAGGAAAGTGGTCAATGTTAATGCCGTTTGGAAAATGCTGTGTTTCCAGACATATACTGGAAAATGGTGCATAATCAATCCCGCCTTTTCCTTTCTGATGCAGGGTGTAGGATGCACTATATAATTGAAGTCCCGGCTGGTCAGTGAAGCAGGTCATGCGAATCCCGCTTTCTTTTGACTGTAAGACAGCTGCCTCACGAAGCCCAGTTCCGTTTAATACAAAGTTATGGTCATAAGTACCGCCGATTTTAAGCTGTTCATGTTCTGCGGCAATATCCTGTCCGATTTCTTTTAACTTGCGGAAATCGAAAGGCGTTCCCTCTACCGGGATATATCTTCCGGTTGGAACCTGATTTTCATTTAATTCCGTGATATTATCGGCATCGATGCGCAGCTCATGGTTCAAAATCGTGCCGTTGCCCTGACCATTCAGATTAAAATAAGCATGATTGGTAAGGTTTACGATTGTATCGGCATCGGTTTTGGCTTCATAGGAAATAGATAATTCATTATCCTCTGACCAACCGTAGGTAATGGTGAGAGAAAGATTTCCGGGATAACCTTCTTCTTCTGCTGGTGACATTCTGGTAAGAATCAGTTTGTCATCTGAAAATTTACCGTTCCAGATACGCTGTCCGTAGCCGGAAGGGCCTCCATGCAGATGGTTTGGACCATTGTTTACAGCCAGTTGATAGTCTTTTCCGTTCAAGGAAAAACGACCGTTTGCAATACGGTTTGCAAATCTTCCGACAATGGCACCGAGACTGGCATCATCTTTTAAATATTCGTCTAAATTCTCAAGACCTAAAGCAACATCAGTAAGTCTTCCTTTTTTATCAGGAACGCAAATGCTCATGATACGGCAGCCGTAATCCAGAATTTCAATATAGGCACCGGAAGTGTTTTCCAGGCGAAAAAGAGATACGGGTTGGTTATCCTGCGTAGTACCAAATGCAGTTTTTGTTGTTTTCATTTTTTTTCCTCCAGACTGGATATGCCATATAGACATAATACCACTAACGTGCCTATTATGACACAATTGCAAAAACATAGCAAGTAGGTTGTCT
>CAMBKU010000130.1 GCA_945868305.1 uncultured Lachnospiraceae bacterium
GAAAGGTCAGCTCCCTCACCCTGTCATAAATCGCGGAAAGTTGTTCTTCACAAGTCATGTTTGTCTTGTTCTCCCGCATATTTTTATCAATCAGCATCTGATCGTAAAGGGAACCCGCCCGCACCATGAAAAATTCATCCAGATTGCTCTGAAAAATAGATAAAAAGCTCATGCGCTCACACAATGGTGAATTCATGTCTTCCGCTTCTTCCAATACTCTTTTGTTGAATTTTAACCAGGATAACTCCCTGTTATCATAGCAGGTCAAACTTTTTTCTTTCATTTTTAATTCCTTCTTTTCTTTTGAATTTTACAACTTATCTTTCTACATCCGGTTTATTGCGTCCATTGCCAGCTCGGAACGCTCACATTCTTCCGCTGTCAACGTAATCTGACAACACAAAGGACTTCCCTTCATATGCTCTGCCGCATAGCTCAATCCATTTGTTTTTTCGTCCAGATAAGGATTATCAATCTGCTTCGGATCTCCAAGCAGAATCACCTTTGTCCCTTTTCCTGCTCTCGTTATGATTCCTGTCACCTGCTTCGGTGTCATATTCTGTGCCTCATCAATAATCAGATATATCTGTACAAAAGAACGCCCCCGGATAAAGTTCATTGCTTCCGCCACAATGATTCCACGTGCGAACAATTCTTCAATCTTTCCCTGCAATTCTTCTTCATCCTTATAACGCTCAACATCATCCGAATCAATGAGCTGCTCCAAATTATCCACCACCGGACGCATCAGGGGCGATATCTTATCCTGTTCTGAGCCCGGAAGGTAACCGATGTCATCATCAAACTGAGCATTTGGACGGCTAATTAATATTTTCCGGTACTCTTTATGGGTGGCGTTATATACTTTTTCCAATCCAACTGCAAGGGAATAGAAGGTTTTTGCCGTTCCTGCCATTCCTTTTACAATGACAAGCGGGATTTCCGCCGGATCCATCATTAACGCTTCCTGTAAAAAATACTGCCCTACATTTCTCGGACTGACCCCATAGGGTTTACTCTTTTTATAACGCAGCGGCACAATCTTATCTCCGTCATAACGTCCAAGCTGCGTTTTATTCGTAGACTGGTCTGCTCTTAGAATGACAAATTCGTTGACCTCCAATGCAACGGATTTACGTTTTCCCATTTCATCCGTCACATATACCCGGTTCAACTTAATACCTTTTTTCTTAAAATCCTTAAAATATTCCTCCTCTGCAAACAATTCAATCCTTCCTGTATACTGCCTATGTTCCTCCGAAACCTGATCTGTCGTATAATCCTGCGCCGTAATCTGAAGCATCTGTGCCTTGATGCGTAACAGAATATCCTTTGTCACAAGGATGACTGAAACATCCGGATGATCCTCACTGATACCCTTGCACACCTTTAGAATCCGGTTGTCCATTTTATCCTCCGGTAAATCCTCAGGCAGCTTTACATCCACATAATTCTTCTCAATGCGTAAAATTCCTCCGTCCGGCGTACTCACTCCGTCCAAAAGATTTCCATTCTGCCGGAATCTCTCCAGGCAGCGAATGGCACCTCTCGCATTACTTCCTTTTTCTCCCTCTGCATTTTTTAATGCATCCAGTTCCTCGATCACTGCGATTGGTATAACAACCTCGTTATCTTCAAACCGTAAAAATGCCTCCGGAGAATGAATCAGGATGTTTGTATCCATGATATAGATTTTTTTCATATGCAGTTTTCTCCTTTTCCTAACCTGTTTTTAGCTTAGCAGTCCTAAGAAAATCTCACTATCTTTTTTTTGTAAAATATTGTAAAAACTATGTAAAATAAAGATACTCGTCACCTGGCTTTTAGCCAAGGCAACGGATATTATTATCGTAATGACATATACCAATATATCATGCCTACATAATCTATTATTAACAGTATCACACAACTTATAACATGACATTTCTTTATCCATTCCGAGGGTTCAAACACTCTGTCCGGCTCTGTCGTTTCATAATAAATTTTGCGGGACAGACAATACATTTCCCATTCTATCAAATAATCTATAAGACAAAGCAACATACTTCCCCAAAGCCACACAAAGCCTGTTAATGCAATAATTTCGCTCTCTGAATTAAATAGATGGCGCGTTTCATAATACTCCTGATAAGCGGAAATTGCAGAGCGTATCATCTCCGGGCTGTATTTCGAGTCCGGAGCTTCTGATGGAAGATAAAAATCCAAATATGAAGTATCAACGTTTACTCCTACCGTCTCCGTATCTCCCTCCCCACATATATCCAGTACTTCCGATGAATAAGATTGGATTATAGCACTCTGCTGTTGCCAATTTAGTTCCGTTTTTTTGTTATAACCTAAAAAAGCATCCCCATTGAAACTGTATGTTTCGCCATCCGGAAAATCAACATAATAGTCGTAATCCCCGTACTTTGCATATGCATATCCATATTCAAAATCTTTATAATGGATCGTCTCTTTATCCATTGTAAAGATGTCTCCCGCTTTCACACTTTCGTCCACCTCATCACCACAATATGTAATTTCAAACTTCAGGCTGCCTTCCTCTTTTGTCTTTGTTACTTTAAAATCGTAATTTTGCTCCTGATAACATTTCGTCGCAAACACTCCACTTTTATAGAGCTGATGAAAGATTCCCACCGTAGCTGCATAGAAAGCAATTAAAAGCAAAAATAAAATTCCCTTATTTTCCCATATTTTTTTCACTTGAAAACTCCTTCTGTAAACATATACAACTATAATACAAAGTCCGGGCAGATTTGGTTTCATTATTTTCTCTTTCATTTTTTTCACAATTCTGCTACAATGTGCTTTGCATTAACAAATAAAATACGAG
>CAMBKU010000131.1 GCA_945868305.1 uncultured Lachnospiraceae bacterium
TTTAACATTTGTTTATCCATCTTCACTACCAGCTCTGAATATGCGCGCAGCTCCTCCTCTGCATTTTCCGTATTGATAAAATCCTTTTTATAGCAAAGCTGATTATCAAGCTCCGCCCATGAGTCCATGATTGCAGTCCGGAGTTGTACCTCAATTTTTATGTAATCGCATTTATCCCCTTCAAAAAAAGGAACCTGCATAATTAAATGCAGGCTCTGGTATCCGTTTTTTTTCGGCTCTCTGATATAATCTTTTTCCTTTAAAAGCTTCAAATCCCCCTGTTTTTTTAAGCATTCCGCAATTTCGTACACATCATCCACAAAAAAGCAGACTGCCCGGATTCCTGCAATATCATTTAATTTTTCTACCGCAGCGTCATAAGAGATTTCATATCCCTTTCGCTGTAATTTTTTTACGATGCTGTCATATGACTTGATTCTGCTGTCAATATTACGCACCACTGCCCGCTTATACTTCTGCTCCAACACAATATTTATCATTCTCAGTTTGAACATAAGCAGGTTGATTGCGTATTCGTTTTTTAAGATATTGCGTGCATCCGTCAATGCATCTCTTAAATCAGATACTTTTTCTTTTGAATTGCTTTCCATTTTCATAATTTGCAATTCTTTCATTTTTCTTTTTTTACCCTTATTTCCCATCTATATATTTTCCTTCTCGATTTGTACCTTCCATTCTTTTTATCCTGGAAAGGCCATCAAATTATTATATGCAATGGGTGTAAAGTTTATTACCAGAAAACTGTAAACCTCAGGTAAATTTATTGTAAATCCTTATTATCATCAAAAAAGCTGTCTGCGTTTATGGTTTCTTTATCGTTTTCCAGCATATCAAGAAGCATGGTAAACTTCACGATACTCTCCCGGCGAAGCTTCGGATCTACCTCTTTCTCCTGGAAATAACGGTACTTTTTCGTTTCTTCTGCAATGATACCCTTTACCTTTTCTCCTGCTTCCTGATACATCCGGTTTGCACGATACAAAAGATAATTACTTTTC
The DNA here is from genome assembly GCA_945868305.1 of uncultured Lachnospiraceae bacterium. Lineage (GTDB taxonomy): Bacteria > Bacillota > Clostridia > Lachnospirales > Lachnospiraceae > Roseburia_D. The sequence continues at coordinate 1,020 of CAMBKU010000131.1, forward strand.
ATCTGCATATCATTTTTCAGTTTCAGGCGGTTTAACTCCTCTTTACGCTCTGTTACTTCTTCCTCGCTCATTCCCATGTTTCCGGCCATCATGGATTTATGCACTTTTACATCATTATCCATACACTGAATATCAATATCAAAAATCCCGTTAATGTCATAGGAAAAGGTCACCATCACCTGCACCTTGCCTGCAGGTTTTGCCGGAATCTCTATATCAATTTTCGTGAGAAGCTCATTTGCCTCGGCAATCAGATTTTCTCCCTGATAAATTGGAAAAGAGATAGACGTCTGATCGTCTCTGACCGTAGTATAATATCTTGTTTTGCTGTACGGAAGAATTGCATTTTTTTCAATATGTACAGAAAACGAGCCATCGCTTACCGCCGTCCCCAGCGAAAACGGACATATGTCCGAAAGCAGCATATCTTTAATGCCGATTTTACGTTCCTTAATGCCGACTGCCGTTCCAACGCCGAGTGCCACGATTTCATCCGGATTTTTATCAATTTTTACCTTACCTTTAAACACAGACTCCATAAATTCCTGCACTAACGGCATTTTGGAAGAACCGCCTACCAAAATCACCTGATCAATATCCGCAATCGAAAATTCACTCATTGTCACCGCTTTTTGGATTGGTTCCAACATACGCCGAAAAACAAAGGATGCCTGTTTCTTCAACTGTGCTGTGGTAAGATGTAGCCTTAACTGTTTTTTCTCAAAGTCAATCGTTTTTTCTACCTCATCCTGTTCAGACAACAGGATTTTAAAATCTTCTGCTTCTTTGTACAGTAATTCCAACTGTTCCGCCGAAAGTTTCTTTTTATTTAAGCCGTTCTGCTCACAGAAAAGTTCCGTGATTGCATCATTAAAATCTTTTCCGCCCAGCTTATTATCTCCTGCAACAGCCCGAATCTCAACAATATTGTCAAACACCTCTACAATCGAAATATCAAGCGTTCCACCGCCAAAATCAGATATCAGATAAATGGCATGATCCGCCATTTTATCTACATGATACGCCAGTGCTGCCGCAGAAGGTTCATTAATAATCCTTTTTACTTTAAGACCTGCAAGCTGACCTGCAAGGCGAGTCGCACAGCGCTGTTTATCTGTAAAATACGCCGGTACGCTGATTACTGCCTCCTCTACCGGTTCTTTGAAATATTTTTCTGCATCTTCTTTTAACTGACGCAGTACAAAAGAGGAGAGTTCCTCCGGCAGATAACTTTTCATTCCCGCCCGGTATTTAGTCTCCGTTCCCATATCCCGCTTAAATTCCCGGAAAGTCCGTTCTGGGTCACTTACCAGCATTTCCTTTGCTGCTTTGCCTACCAAAATCTCATGGTCTTTTGTAAACCCGACCACAGACGGCGTTAATGTTTCTCCAAATTCATTTGGAATCAGTTTTACCTTGCCTTCCACATCATCCCAATAACTTACAAGACTGTTGGTTGTTCCTAAATCAATTCCGATACAATGCATTTTTTTCCTCCTAACTCATTTCCCCTGCTGTACTTTTACAGCATACTTTCTTTTCATTATTACGCAACCTTCTTATTTTTGTCAAATCTTTCTTCTTCAAGACAGTCTATAACAAGAAAGAAG